>JBDTXY010000145.1:0-7010 GCA_040005945.1 Acidobacteriota bacterium | reverse complement strand
CGAGCGCCTGGCTCGTATTGAGCTTGGACTTGACCAGGAGCCGGTACGCCTTCTGCAGCGCCTCGATGCGCTCGTCGGAGAAGCCGTTGCGCCGCAGGCCGATCGTGTTCAAGCCGTACGTCTTCGCGTCCAGGCCGTCGGTCCGGCAGAACGGAAGGACGTCCTGGCGGCAGCCGGTGTACGCGCCCAGAAACGCGAACGCTCCGACCCGGCAGAACTGGTGGATCGCGTTGAAGGCGCCGATGATCGCGTGGTTGCCCACTTCGACGTGCCCCGCCAGGACGGCCGAGTTGGCCATCACCACGCGGGACCCGATCCGGTTGTCGTGGCCGATGTGCGTGTAGTTCATGAAGTAGTTGTCGTCGCCGATCACGGTCTCCCCGTGCCCGCCGGGAGTTCCCCGATGCACGGTCGTGAACTCCCGGAACACGTTGTGCGCGCCCACCACGAGCCGGGTCACCTCGCCCTTGTACTTGAGGTCCTGGGGATCGAACCCCAGGGCGGCGTGATCGAAAATCCGATTGCCCTCGCCGAAGCTCGCCGGGCCCTGGACGGACGCGTGCGCGCCGACGGTGGTTCGGGCTCCCAGGACTACGCCGTCCCCGATGACGGCATACGGCCCTACGGCCACGCCGTCGGCCAGAATCGCGCTGGGCGATATGACCGCCGTGGGATGGACCGCCGCGGAGACGCTCATGGCCGGTCCACCAGGACCGACAGGAGCTCGGCCTCGCAGCACACCGCTCCGTCGACCAAAGCCTTCGCGCGGCATTTGCAGACCCGCGTCTTGAGCGACATGATCTCCGCCTCTATACGGAGCTGGTCGCCCGGAACGACGGGGCGGCGGAAGCGGCACTTGTCCACCCCCGAGAGGTAGAGCAGCTTGGTCTCCTTCTCCGGGACGACGCCCAAGAGCGCGATGCCGGCCACCTGCGCCATGGCCTCGAGCACCAGGACGCCGGGCATCACCGGATTTCCGGGGAAGTGGCCCTGGAAGAACTCCTCGTTGAACGTGACGTTCTTGAGGCCGACCACGCGCTTGCCGGGCTCCAGCTCGAGGATCCGATCCACCAGCAGGAACGGATACCGGTGCGGAAGTATCTTGAGAATCTCCCCGATGCGAATCTCCACGTGCCGCCTCCTACTCCGCTTCCGCGATCTTCTTCTCGAGCGCGGCCAGCCGCGCGAACGTCGCTTCGAGCTTGCCCAAAAGCGCCGCGCGCCTCAGGAACTCGCGATGCGGGAGCGCGGGCATTCCCGACAGGACGGCGCCCGCGTCCACGCGAGCCCCCCGGGCTACGCCCGCCTGGCCCGTCAGGATCGCGGCGTCCCCGATGGTCACATGGTCGGAAATGCCCACCTGGCCGGCCAGCGTGACCCCGCGCCCGATCCGGGAGGAACCTCCCACGCCCGCCTGTCCGCACAGGACCGCGTGGGGGCCCACGGTCACGTTGTGGCCCACCTGCACGAGGTTGTCGATCTTGGTGCCGCGTGCGACCACGGTCTCCCCGAGCGTCGCCCGGTCGATCGCGGCGTTGGCGCCGATCTCCACGTCGTCTTCGACGCGCACGATCCCGATCTGCGGGATCTTGTGGTGACGCTCTCCGTCCCACACGTAACCGAAGCCGTCCGATCCCACGACGGCTCCGGCCTGCAGAACGCAGCGCGCGCCGATTCGGCATCGGGCCAGGACCGCGGCGTTGGGATGCAGGAGACAGTCCTCGCCGATCTCAGCGTCGTCGCCCACGAAGGCGCCCGCGCAGATGACGGTGCGCGCGCCAATGCGCGACCGCGCCGAGACCGTCGCTCCGGCGGCGACCGATACGCCTTTACCCAGCCGCGCGGTTGGAGCCACGAAGGCGCCGCGCGCCTTTCCGGGACGCGGGCGCGCGGGAGGATGGCTGGCCTCCAGCCACTGCGCCAGCGCGAGCTGAGGGATCGGCACCACCACCGCCGGCTTGTCCCAAGCCATCCGCGGCGCCGAGACCATCAGCGCGCCGGCCCGGCTCTGGGCGGCCGCCCGCGTCCGGTGCTCGTCGGCCACCCAGGAAAGGTCCGCGGGCCCGGCCGACTCGAGCGCGGCGACCCCCGTCAACCGCACGGAGGAATCGCCGTGGACTCTTCCGCCCACCGCGGCGGCCACCTGCGCGAGCGTAAAGGCGCCGGGCGCAACCCGGGGCCGCCGGTCGCTGCCCCGGCCCCGATGCGGTTCCCGAGAGCGGCTCACAGCGCCTCTGGACTCTCGCTCGACGCTACGGCTTCTTGGTGGGAACCGGGGCCGGCGCCTTGGGCGCGGGCGAGGTCGACTTGGCGGCCGACGGCGAGGCCGCCTTGGGAGCCCCCTCGGCCGGCTTGGCCGCGGGAGGCATGGCCACGGTCGTGTTGAACACCTTGAGGACGTCGTCGGTGACGTCCATCGCGTCGTCCGCGTAGACCAGGCCCGACTGGAATTTGTTGAAGATGAGCGTGTAGCCCCGCTCCTTGCCGACCTGATTGATGACCGGGAAGACGCGGCGCTCGAGCTCGCTCAATTCCTTCTTCTGGGCGGCTTCCAGATCGCGATTCGCGTCGTCCTGGAACCTCTTGAACGCGATCGCTTTTTCCTGGTACGACTTCTGAAGCCCCTCGCGCTTGTCATCCGCCAGAGCCGAACCCTGATCGGCCAGCTTCTGCTCCATGTCGCGAAGCTCCTTGGAGAGCTTATCGGCCTCCTCCTTCTTCTGGTCGTTGAGCTTCTTGACGCGGCCAAACGCTTCCTTGCCGAGCGCCGATTCTTGGACGAGACGCTCGACGTTGATCACGCCGATGCGCAGCCCCGCGGTCCCGGGGGCCGGTGCCGCAGGGGCGGCGGTGGTCTGGGCGGAGGCGGCGAGCGCGGCGAGGCTGGCCGCCACCGAGAGAACAAAGCGTTTCATTCCAACTCCTTCTTCGCGAAAGCGCGGAAGTGTAGCAAAAATTACAGCCAGGGAAACAGGGCCTCTCAAGGGGGCATTCCGCCCAAGGTGTTCCAACGCAAGCGAGAATCCGTCACGCGGGAGCCTCCTGCAGACCCCTGCCGGCTTCCTCTCTCTCGTGGGCCCGTCGAGGGCCGCCTAAAACGTCCTACCAATGGAAAAGGTGAATCCTGAGGGCTTTTCCTTGAGGTAATCGATCGGGAAGCCGAACTGGTCGACCGGGGTGATGGGGTGGAGATTGAAGGCGTAGATGAACCTGAGCGGGGCCTGGAAGATCGGCAGGAAGATCCGCAGCTCGACGCCCGCGGCGCTCCGAATGTTCTGGAAACTGAAGTTCTGGGACTCGTGGAAGTTGTTTCCCACGTCGAAGAAGGCCAGGAGCTTGGCGGGCCCCGCCTGCACGAATTGGTACTCCACGTTGAGGACAAAGAACTTGTTGCCACCCAGAATCCGGCCGAACTCGTCGGTAAAGACCTGGTAGGTCTTGGGCGCGACCGGAAGAACCGCGCCCTGTTGGAACCCGCGCAGGCTCTGCTCGCCGCCCAGCTGGAAGCGCTCGAAGATGGGCAGCTCGCTGCCCGAGATCGGATGGATGTAGCCCGCTTCGAGGTTGAGGGCGACCTCGGCATGGCGGGGGAACGTGACCGGGATGTAGATCGTCGAGCCCATGAGGGGTTTCAGGAAGAGGTTCCCGCTGCCCAGGAACTTCGGCGCGACTTGCAGCGATGCGCTGAGGCGGAAACCGGCCGACGGGTCGAAGGGATCGTTGCGGCTGTCGTACCGGTACGCCGGCGTCAAGGACGACGTTTTGCCCGTCGTATCCGTGAACTTCGCGGGAGGCGGGGGCTGCCCGGGCGGCGTCTGGGCGCTGCGAACCGGGAAGCTCGCGTCGATGTTCTCGTAGGAGTAGAGCAGCGAGGCCGAATCGAAGAGCCCCAGCCCCTTGGCGTAGAACGCCGAGCCGCCTTCGCGCAGCTCGTCGATCGAGAGGTAGTTGACCCTCCGGCGATAGAGCGAGAGGCCGGTGGTCTGGTTGCGGTCCAGGAACCAGGGAACCGTGTACGAAAGGTCGACGTAGTTGGACACCTTTCCGACCTGGACGGAGGCGCCGATGATCTCGCCCCGTCCCAGGAAATTGCGGGTCTGAAACGAGAATTGCCCGAAGAAGCCGTCGAAGGCGGAGTAGCCCGCGCCGAACTGGATCTCGTTTCGGGACGTTTCCTGCCCCTTGATGATGATGTCGACTTTCTTGTCTTCGTCGCGGACGCTGAAGCCGGGCTCCTCGCCCATCTTGAAATAGCCCAGCTGCTGGATCTTCTGCACGGACTTCTTGACCGCCTCCATGTCCATCACTTCGCCTTCATTGAGGGCGAACTCCCGGCGGATGACCTTGTCGCGAGTCTGGGTGTTGCCCTGCACCTCCAGGCGGCCCAGGAAGTACTTTTCCCCCTCGAACATCCTCACGTCGATGTCGACCTTGTGGTCTCCGATCTCCTGGTACACCGGGTCAGCGAACCAGAAGATGTAGCCGCGCTTTTTGTACTGCTGCTCGATCTGCGAGAGCGCCTCGATCAACCGGTCGCGGTTGAGCACCACGCCGGGCTTGAGCTCGCGGAACCGCTTGAGCAGGACCTCCTTGCGCAGGACCGTGGGTTCCGGGTTCTCTCCGGGCTGCCCGCTCTTCTCGACGCGCGTGATCCGAATCTGGTTGATGAAGAACCGATCCCCCTCCACGACGGGGATCGTGATGCGCACGCGCCGCTTGGTCTTCTTGGCCTTCGGGTTGACCACGTAGACGTCGAGTGTCGGATCCTTGACCACGACGTCTTTGTACCCGCGGGCCTGGTACACGCCCTTGATGCTTTCGACGTCCGCCTCGTAGTTGGCCTGGCTGTAGGTGGTGTTGTCTGACAGGAGGCGCCAGAACACCGCCACTTTCGTCTTGTGCATCGCGCTGCGGAGCGCGATGGAAGAGATCGCGCTGTTGCCGGTGAATCGGATCGATTCGATCTTGACCTTGTCGCCCTCGTCGATGACGAACGTCACCTTCTTCTCGGTCTTGGAGAGATCGTCGATCTTGTACTCGACGCTCGCGCTCCGGAATCCCTGCTCGATGTAGAAGTCGTAGACCGCCGATCGCATGCGCGCGATGTCGCGCAGCGACAGCGGGGCCCCGGGCTGCACCTCGACCTTGTTCTCCCGGAGGCGGTCCCGGATTTGAGAGGCGGAGAGCTTCTTGTTGCCGGTGAACTCGACCGTCTTGACGATCGGCCGCTCCTCGATCGTGACCACCAGCGTGACGCCCGAAGGCGAGCGCTCCGCGTCGATGCGGAGGTTTTCCAGAAGCCCCACGTCCCAGAGCGCCCGGAAGTTTCCTCGGATCTTTTCGGGATCGTATGCCTCGCCCACCTTGATGCCCAGGTAGTGCGCGATCGTGTCCGGCGAGACGGTTTGGTATCCCAGGACCCGAATCCCGATGATCCGGTCCGCGGGGTCCGTCGAGACCTCGGGAACCGGGGCGGCGGCGCTGGGCGGCGCAAGCGCGGGCGCGGCCGGCGGCGTGGGCAGCGGCGGCGGGGGCGGCTCCTGGCACAGCGCCGGGGAAACGAGAGTCACCACCGCGGCGAAGACCGCGGCCCCGAAGGACCCGCTGCGCAAGAGCCTAGTGCCCCTGCGGGATCGGTTCGCTCTCGCGCGTCGAGACACGCAGCCCGTCGGGGCCGACGCGCACCTCGATCCATTCTGGCCGCTCCTCGCGAGCCGCGATGAGCAGCTCCGACACGGGATCCTCGACGTGCTTCTGGATCGCGCGTCGCAGCGGCCGGGCTCCCATGTTGGGGTCCTCTCCGCTCTGCTCCAGGAGCCATTCCACCGCGGCGTCGTCGATGTCGATCCGGGCGCCCTTGGTCGCGATGGTGGTGTTCACGTCGTCGATCAGGAGGCGGCAGATCTTGGCCAGATCCGGCCGCGAGAGGGGATGGAAAACGATGATGTCGTCGATCCGGTTGATGAACTCGGGAGAAAAATCGCGGCGGAGCTCCTTCAAGACGAGCTCCTCGATTTCCTTGTTGCTCTGGACCTCCTTCGCGTTGCCGAAGCCCATCCGCGAGCGGTTGACCAGGTGCTTGGTTCCGATGTTGGAGGTCATGATGATCAGCGTGTTCTTGAAGTCGACCAGGTTCCCGTAGGCGTCCGTCAGGATCCCGTCCTCCAGGATCTGGAGCAGCAGGTTCGCGATGTCCGGGTGGGCCTTCTCGATCTCGTCGAACAGGATCACGCTGTAGGGATTCCGGCGGATCCGCTCGGTCAGCTGCCCGCCCTCCTCGTGCCCGACGTAGCCCGGGGGCGAGCCGATCAGCTTGGAGACGGCGTGCTTCTCCATGTATTCGGACATGTCGAAGCGGACCAGCGACCGCGGGTTCTCGAACATGAACTCGGCCAGCCGCCGGGCGACTTCCGTCTTCCCCACGCCGGATGGGCCCAGGAAGACGAACGAGCCCATCGGCCGGTTCGGATTGTTGACGCCCAGCCGCGAGCGGCGGATGGCCTTGGAGACGCCGATGATCGCGGCATCCTGGCCCACGATGCGTCGGCGCAGCGCGTCCTCCATGTGGAGCAGCTTCTCGGCCTCCTCCATCTCGAGGGAGGCCACGGGGATTCCCGTCCAGGAGGAGATGATCTCTTCGATGTCGCGGCGCGTGACCTCGCGGGTCGCGTCGCTCCTCTCGGCGGACTGGACCTTGGCGCGCTCGATCTCTTCCTTCAGCTCGATCTCGCGCTCGCGCAGGAACACGGCCTTCTCGAAGTCTTTGTCCGAGATGGCCTTCTTCATCTCCTTGACGATCTGGCGAATCTCGAGCTCGAGCTTGCGCAGGTTCTGGGTGTCCGCGACCCGCTTCAGCTTCACCTTGGCCCCCGCCTCGTCCAGGATATCGATGGCCTTGTCGGGAAAGAAGCGATCGGTGATGTAGCGGTTGGACTGGTAGACGGCGGTCTTGATCGCCTCGGGCGAGTAGCGCACCTTGTGGAATTGCTCGTACCGGTCCTTGACCCCCT
>JBDTXY010000144.1:0-7028 GCA_040005945.1 Acidobacteriota bacterium | reverse complement strand
GCGACAGCCGGTCCTTGAGCTTGCCGGTGTGGCGCTCGATCGCGCAGCCGATGCAGGCGAGGTTGCAGGTGTACAGCGGCTCGAGCATCAGCACGAACGGATACCGCTTGTTGCCGCGGATCGCGTTGCGTACCGAGTTCTGAATCGTGTCCGTCATGATGTGGGCCGGGAATCGCATCAATTCACCCCGTGGTCGGTCTGGCCGGAGGCAAGCACGTTGCCGTTGATTTGCGCCGGACTCGCCGAGCCGGCGGCCCCTTCGCGCGCGTAGAGCGAAAGCGCCCAAAGGGGGAAGTAGGTCGCGTAGAGGTGGTAGCGCAGGTAGAAGACCTTGGGAAAACCGGTGCCGGTCCAGTGCTCGTCCTTCCAGGACCCGTCGTACTCCTGCAGCGACAGGAGGTACTCGACGCCCCCGCGGACGGTTTCGGAATCGCGCTCGCCTGTAGCAAACAGCGCCATCAGCGCCCAGGCCGTCTGGGACGGGGTGGAAGGTCCTCGGCCCTTCTGGGCCGGATCCTCATAACTGGCGGGCAGCTCGCCCCAGCCGCCGTCCGCGTTCTGGTGAGCGCGCAGCCACTCGGCCGCGCGTTGGAATCGCTTCTGGCGCAGGTCCTCGCCGGCGTGGAGCAATCCGCGCAACGCCAGCCACGAGCCGTAGATGTAGTTGCAGCCCCAGCGGCCATACCAGGTCCCGTCCGCGTGCTGCTGGTTTTCGAGGTAGCTCGCCGCGCGTCGCACCGCGGGATCGCCCGCCGGAATGCCCAGGCCGTGCAGCGCTTCCAGGATGCGCCCGGTGATGTCCTCGCAGGAAGGATCGATCATCGCGTTGTGGTCGGCAAACGGGATGAACGTCAGGATCTCGTTGTCGCAGTCCTTGTCGAAGGCTCCCCAGCCGCCGTCGCGATTCTGCATGGCGCGCAGCCAGGCCAGGCCGCGGGCGACCGCGCCCTGGCGAGCCAGATCCTCGGCTTCGCCCGGGAACCGCACGCGCGCCAAGGCCGTCAGGACCTCGGCCGTATCGTCGGTGTCGGGGTACCACTCGTTGGCGTACTCGAAGTACCAGCCGCCCGGCTCGGCCTCCGCACAGGACTTTTTCCAATCGCCGACCTTCTTGACCTCGCGATCCAGCAACCACCGGGCCGCCTTCAAGAGGGCAGGATCCTCGGGAGAGATCCCCGAGTCCGAGAGCGCGACGATGGCCAGTGCGGTGTCCCAGATCGGCGAGAAGCAGGGCTGAAGATGCAGCGTCTCCTCGTCTTCCAGCTCGAGCCGCTCGAGCTCCCGGATCTGGGCCTGCAGCCGCGGATCCGCGGGCGCGTAGCCCAGGCAGCGGAAGGCGATGATCGTGTTGATGATCGGCGGAAAGATCGCGCCCAAGCCGTCGCTCATCGCGAGCCGTTCGTGGATCCATTGCTCGCATGCGGCCAGGGCCTTCTTGCGCAGCGGCGTGACGCCCGCGCTCTCGAGCCGTTTGAGCGTCGCGTCGACGGCGGTGAAGAAGCGCCGCCACGACCGTTCGCGGCGGCTGCGGACCACCGGCGCCTCGGTCCGCGCCACGTGCAATTCCGGGATCGCGGCCCAGTGCGGCACCGGGCAGAAAGGCTTGGAAGCCCAGATGACCGACAGCGGAACCACGATGCCGCGCGACCAGGCCGACATCTTGTAGATGTTGAAGACGGAGGAGTCCGGCAGCAACACGATCTCCGGCGGCACGGCGGGGCAGTCTTCCCAGCTGCACTGTCCGAAGATCGCGAGATAAATCCGCGTGAAGGAGTTGCACGCCTCGATGCCGCCGAGCTCGAGGATGATCCGGCGCGCGCGAGCCATGTGAGGCGACGCGGGATCATCGCCCGCGAGCTTCAGGACGAAGTAGGCTTTGACCGAGGAGCTGACCTCGGCGGGGCCGCCCGGATAGAGCGACCATCCGCCCCGGGGCAGCTGCTTGCGCCTGAGAAACTCCGCGACCTTTTGAAAGCGCGGTTCGTGGGAGCGTCCAAGAAAATGGAGAGTGAGAGCGTACTCGGACTCCAGAATCGAGTCGCCTTCCAGCTCCCCGCACCAGTGGCCGTCCTGCGCTTGAATCGAAAGGAGATAACGCTGCGCCGCCTCGACGGCGTTGTGAACGGCGGTTCCGGACGTTCCGCTCGGGACGTTTTCAGGCCCGAGGCCCGAATCCTGACGGACCGACATACTTCACGAACCTCGACGTCATTGATGTTGTTGACCCGGGCGGGACCCCCACCATCCATGCCGGAACCGGCCCTGTTTCGCCCAGACCTGCGAGTCTATACCATAGTCGGGATGACGCAAAAGACCGAGCCGAAACCATGAAACGCGTAACAAGCCTCCTGCTGGCCGGAATTCTCGAATCCTCGATTCTTCTTGCCACGCCTTATTACGTCTTGCAGCTGAGGGGAGGTTCTCAGGTTTATGCAAACGACCGGCCCGTTCGGAGGGGCCGGTTGGTCCTTTTCCACAGCTGTCCCGACGGGGCTTACATGAGCCTGGCCTCGGCCGAGGTCGAAAAGGTGGTCGCGGTGGCGGAGAAACCGCCAAAACAGCCCGAGAAGCTGGCGCCGGGCGGGATGGTCTTCATCGGCCCGGCCCTGGAGGGTCCGAGCTACCAGCCGTCCGAGTCTGCCGCGCAACCGAGTACGCCTCCTTCCACGGACTACGGTTCCGGCGGATACATGGGATGGGGTTGGGGCGGATATTTTCCCGCGCCGCGGCCGCCTCGGCCGGGCCCCTCCGCGCCGTCGAACATCGGAAGCAACGGATTTCCGATTCTCGCGCCGCCGGGCTCGCCCGGCGCGACGCCGCCGCGAATCGGCCCCAACGGTTTTCCGGTGATCCAGCCCCAGCCGTAGCGGCGCGCTACCTTGCCGCCCAGTTCATCACGAGCGCGAGCTGCCGTTCGGGCTCGTCGACCTTGACGGGACGAGTGCCGATGAGTTCGTTGCCGTCGGAGGAGACCGTGTACTCGCCCCACTGGTTCCGGGCGCCGAGGGTCAGATCGGAGGAGAAGAGGAGAAGCGGCGACGAGGCCGAAAGCTCCGGCGAAGTCCGAATCTGAATCGCCATGAACTTCTCGCCTCGCGCACCCGTGCGGTAGATCAGCTCCTCGCCGCCGCGGGTCCAGGCCGGCTCGATGCCGAACTCGGTAGAGATCTTGACCTTCGCGCCGGGACCGGGGTAGGGCCGCACGTAGACCTCCAAGCCCCCCGACTCGTCGGACATGTACGCGATCCACGTCCCGTCCGGCGAGAAGATGGCGGAGTACTCCCGGAACGGAGTTTCGATCCAGGGATGGGAGGACCGCTTCCCGTCCAGATTCACAAACCAGATGTCGTTCGTGAGCTGCTTGCGGGCGGCGCTCTCGCCGGGTTGAAAGTAGATCACGGTGTAGCCAATGGTCTTGCCGTCCGGCGACCAGGAGGTGGGCAGCTCGGCGTGGGCGGTTGGGTCGGCCGTGACGGCTTCGATCTCGCCGCTTCCGTCGGCGTTCTTGACGGAAAGGACCGGTTCCGCAGCCGTGACGCGGCTGAAGGCGATCCGCTTCCCGTCCGGCGACCAGACGGGACTTATGAATCGCCCGGATTCCGGAGTTAGCGTCGAAAGGACCTTTCGTTCCCGGTCATAGACCATGATCGAAGCCCGCATCCCCGCCGAATGGACCAACGCCAGGCGCCTTCCATCGGGCGAGAGCCGCGGCGTGCTGTAGGCGCCGGCCGGCAGAGGGAGCACGCTCTCGTTTCCATGCCGATCGAGGCGGAGAACACTCGTCGTCTGCGCTCGCACCGCTGGACCGCTCACGAATGCCAGAATCCCGTCTGGAGACAGGGCGAATTGCGCAACTCCCTCCGCGGGATCGAATGCGATGTCCTCGGCGACGGGAACCGCGGGCCCCGCTACGTCGAGGCGCGAGAGGTCAAACGGTGCCGAGAAAACCGACGCGCCTCGGACGAAGAGAATGCGGCCGCCTCCGTAGCGCGCGAAGCTCGCGCCTTCCAGGAGGATGCGCCGCTTGCCGGTCGCCGTGTCGAGGACGGCGACACTGGAGGCTTCGACGTCCGCGAAATCTCTTCCGAGGCGCACCGTGAAGAGGACCCCGCGCCCTCCGGGAAGGCATTGGGGATGCAGATGCGCGTGCTCTCCCCGGGCCGCGTCGAGCTGCGTCAGCGGCCGCGGATCTCCCCCGGTCTCCGGGAGGGTGACGAGCGCTTTGTTGACCCCCAGCGCCACGACGATGCGGCCGTAGGAGCTCCAGCTCGCCCCCGAGGTATTGGGCGGAGCCCACGAGAGGGATATGGCGGTGCCGCCGGAGAGGGGGACCTTCATCAACGCATTTCGGGCGTGGCTGACGAAGCCGACCCATTGGCCGTCCGGCGAGAAGAACGGCCGCGAGCCCATCTCGGCTCCCTGGATGGGCTCCGCGCGGCTTGATCCGAGAGGACGCCGGAACAACCGAACCATTCCGTCATGTGTCGCCGCGAACACGACGGTTCGGCCATCCGGAGAAATGGCCAGTGACTGCCGCTCGGTGAAGAGCCGCTCGCCCTGCGGCAGCGGCAGGACGGAACGAACGGAGACGGGAGCGGCTGGGGGAGCCGGGCGCCAGAAGAGGTACGAGGCGGCCGCCAGGATCGCGGCGCCCACGAGCGCTCCGGAGGCTCCCCAGAGAAACTTCGCGCGGCGGGTCGCCGCTGGCGCCGAGGCGAACGCCGGCTCCGAAGCGCCGCCGGCCTGCGCCGCCTCGATCTCGATCCGCGCGTCGGCGATGTCGTGGAGGCGCCGCTTTGCGTCCTTCTGGAGACAGCGGCGCAAGAGGTCGCGCACCCGGACCGGCGTCTCCGGCGGCAGCGAGGACCAATCCGGTTCCTCCCGGAGGATCGCCGATAGCGTGTCGGTGACGGACTCGCCCGAGAACGCCTTCCGTCCGGTCAGGCATTCGTAGAGCACGCAGCCGAAGGAGAAGATGTCGGTGCGCTTGTCCAGAGGCTTGCCCCGCGCCTGCTCGGGGCTCATGTAGGCGGCAGTGCCGAGGACGGAGCCGGCGAGCGTGGCGGGCGTCGTCATGGTCGGGGACAGCGACGAATCGGAGGCGCCGGCCGGCTCCACGGCGCGCGCGAGGCCGAAATCCAGGACCTTCACGGATCCGCCCGGCCGGATCTTGACGTTGGAGGGCTTCAGATCCCGGTGGATGATGCCGGCCTCGTGCGCGGCCTCCAGCCCGGCCGCGATCTGCGCGGCCACGGCGAGCGCCTCCTCCGGAGCGAGCGCGCCTTCCGCGAGACGCTCGTCGAGCGTCTGCCCCTCGACGAGCTCAAGAATGAGAAACCGCGTGCCGTCCTGCTCTTCGAGCCCATAGATCGCCGCGATGTTGGAGTGGTTGAGCGAGGCGAGCAGGCGCGCCTCGCGCTCGAAGCGGGCCAGGCGCTCGCGGTCCTGCTGGAACGCCGCCGGCAGCGCCTTGATCGCGACGTCGCGCTGGAGCTTCGGGTCGCGGGCGCGGTAGACCTCGCCCATCCCGCCCCGTCCGATCGGGGCGACGATCTCGTAGATGCCCACGCGCGAGCCTGCTAAGAGCGCCATTGGTAACTTGAGTCTAAGGGTTTGGGCGAACGAGAGCCTTGACGACCTCGAGTCGCTCCATGTCCTCGAGAGCGCGACCGGCGTTCGCGAGCATGTACTCGCGCGTGACGAGGCCGCGCCAGCGGAAGCGCGCGTTGTGCCGCTGCATCATCGCCAGCGCCCGGTGGAGGTGCGTGAACTCGTATCCCCAGCAGCCCAGGATCGTCGCGTGCTTGCGGTTGATGTGGCGATGGGGATTGAGGGCCGTGTCGCCCGAGTCCGTGTAATGGCCGACGATGACGTAGCGGCCCGCGTCGCGGAGCATCTCCAGGCCCTCGGGCACGGCGGCGGGATTCCCGGACGCCTCGATGACGACGTCGGCGCCGCGCCCGGACGTGCGGTCGCGCACCCAACGGGCGCGCGCTTCGGGCTCCGAAGTCGAGGCGATATCGAGCACGTCCTCGGCGCCGAGCCGGAGGGCTGCGTCGAGGCGCTCTTTCGGAGCTCCGACGACCAGGACGCGCAGCGCTCCCGCCAGCTGCGCGAAGATCGCCGCGTTCAACCCCACCGGTCCGCTGCCCTGGACCACGACCGTGTCCCCCAGCGCGACGTCCGCCCGTTCCACCGCATGAAACCCGGTCGGCAGGCCGCAGCCGCCGCCCAGGAAATCCTCGGCGTCCAGCCCCTCGGGCAGCGGGACGACGCGGACTCCCGGCAGGATCTCGATCCTCTGAGACCAGCCGCCGAGCAGACCGTCGGAGGCCGCGGCCGTGATCCCGTACACGCGCCGTTTCGGGCAACGGTTCGGCGCTCTTGCGACCGCGCAATGCCAGCACGTCCCGCAGGCTCCGAAAACGTCGTAGAAGGTCACGACTGCGCCGACCGAAATCGCGCGGCCATCGACGTCGGACAGAGGCCCGTGGGTCTCCAGAACGCGTCCGACGCTGACGTGGCCCGGGATGATGGGATACGGCACGCCGGCGAGCCGGCCGTGCCACAGATGGACATCCGTGCCGCAGACCTCGCTGGCGATCGTCTCGAGCACCGCGCCGCCTTCCTGCGGCCGCGGCGATGGCACGCGCCGCAGCTCGAGCGGGCGGCCCGGAGCGGTCATGAAAACGGCCTCGACAGTGTCGTTCATGCGTGCGGGTCGCAATCGCACGATCATAGCCGCGCTTTCCCGGCTAGGTTGAGTGATGTCAGAATCGGGGTATGCGCTCCCGGTTCCTCGCCCTGCTCGTCTACGCGGCGGCCATTCCGCTCGCGGCCCAGCCCGCGCCCGAGCCGGTCCCGACGCCGTCGCTGATCGACAGCCTCGGCGCGCTCGTCAAGGACGGACATCTGAGCGTCCAGGCGGATCTCCACGCGGGAAGCGTGCCGGCGATCCCCAAGTACGCGCTGGAGGTCCAGGGCTCGCCGAAGTCGACGATCGAGGCCGACGCGTCCAACGGCTCGGT
>JBDTXY010000143.1:0-7036 GCA_040005945.1 Acidobacteriota bacterium | reverse complement strand
TTCCGGTCAAGCCCCGCCGGAGGCACCTGCGGCGGTTGCGCCGGCGCCGCCTCGGCCGGCGAGCCCCAAGCCCGTCATCCGGCGTCCGATCCCCAAGAAATCGGTGCGGCGCTCGAGCCCTCGGCCGTCCCCCGCCGCCCCCGTGCCCTCGCCGACTCCGACCAAGCGACCCGCTCCCGCGATGCCGCCGCAGCGGGCGCCCAACTGACCGGCGACGCGATGGACGAAAAACAACTTCTCCGCGCCTTCCCCAACGCCCTGGAGCGGCCCGAGAAGACGTTCGCGGTGGAGGAGCTGGCGAAGTTTCCGATCTTCGAGGGCCTCTCAGAGACCGTGCTGAAGAAGATCCACCCCTACGTTCTGGATGCGCAATACGAGGACGGCCAGGTCATCCTGCGCGAGGGCGATTTCTCCGACGCCGCCTACTACATCCTGTCCGGCGTCGTCGAGATCCTGCTGACGCAGCTTCCGGCGGTGCAGAAGACTCCGCCCTCGACCAAACGCGGGATACGCGCCGGCCCCCAGACGATGGCCGGGCGGGCCGAAGAGCTGGCCGGCACGCCCCGGCGGGAACGCGCCGTGGGCCGGGCCATGGCCGAGAGCGGCACGATCATCCTTTCCGACATCCCGGCCGAGCTCAAGCGCGGCGACCGCGCGATCCTGGATCGCGGGGAGCTGTTCGGCGAGATCTCCGCGCTGTCGCGCTATCCGGTCTCGGCCACGGTGCGCGCCGCTTCGGCGGTGGCGTGCGTGATGATCCGCACCCCGGCGCTGCGCATCCTCCAGCGCAGCGCGCCCAAGTTCAAGGAATTCGTGGACCGGCGCTACCGGAGCCGGTCGCTGACGACGCACCTGCGCAGCGTCGGGCTCTTCGCCGGCTGCAGCGACGAGTTCGTGCGCGGCCTCCAGGAGCGCGTCGAGCTGCTCTCCTTCGAGCCCGGAGAGCTCATCGCCGAGGAGGGGACGCCGGCGGAGGCCTTCTACTTGATCCGCGGCGGCTACGTCAAAGTCGCCGCCAAATCCGGAGCGGCGGACCTCGCCTTGACCTATCTCCGCAAGGGCGACTACTTCGGCGAGGCCGCGATCCTGCTGGAGGAGCCGTGGCCGTTCTCCTTCTCCGCGATCGAGAGCGTCGAGCTGGTGAAGTTGACGCGCGCGGACTTCGAGGAACTCCTCCGCCAGGAGCCCAACAGCAAACGCGCGCTCTGGGACATCACCGTGTCGCGCCTCAAGCAGCGCGGCGCCGCGATCCGCCATCCGACGGACTCGGAGTACCTCCAGATGGCCGTGGACACGGGCCTGATCCACGGCGAGAGCGTCCTGCTGATCGACTTGAGCACGTGCACGCGCTGCGACGATTGCGTCCGGGCCTGCTCGGACACGCACGGCGGCACCCCCCGCTTCATTCGGGAGGGCTTCAAGTTTCGCAACTGGCTCGTTCCGACCTCCTGCTATCAGTGCACGGATCCGGTCTGCATGATCGGCTGCCCGACGGGCGCGATCACGCGCCCGATCGGAACCACCGAGGTCTCCATCGATCCGATGACCTGCATCGGCTGTGGCAACTGCGTCCGGCGGTGCCCGTGGGGCAACATCGTCAACGTCCCCTACAGCCATCCGGTCCTCAAGAAGGACATCAACCTGGCCACCAAGTGCGACCTGTGCCTGGGGCGTGAGCGCCCCGCGTGCGTCCAGATGTGCCCGCACGGCTCCGCGATCCGCGTGTCGTTCAAGGACGTGAGCCAATTGACCAACACCTTGCCGGTGATCGGCTAACGTGCAAGTCCTTCGCCCCAAGAGGCCGCGCTGGCTCTTCGTCTCGCTGGGAGTGGGAGTGGCCGCGATCGCGGCTTTCCTGGCGCTCGCGACCTGGAGGCCCTGGACTCCCGGCGGCGCGGCGGGCCTGAGCTTCGGCATCGCCGCCTCGCTGCTGTTCACGATCGAAGTTCTCTATCCCCTGCGGCGCCGCCTGATGGGATTTCCGTTCGGCAGCGCACAGCGCTGGCTGCAGTTTCACATCTACGGCGGGACCCTCGCGGCCCTCTTCGTGCTGATTCACTCGGGCTTCCGGTGGCCGTCGGGAACGATGGGATGGCTGCTGCTGATTCTCACGCTCTGGGTCACGGCATCGGGCCTGGCGGGAGTCTGGCTGCAGAAATGGATTCCCTTCCTGATGTCCGGCGGGCTGCAGGTCGAGGGTCTCATCGAGCGCATCCCGGAGCATGTGGCCAGCCTGCAAAAGGAGTCGGAGACTCTGCTGGCGGGGTGCTCCGAGGTGCTCGAGCGGTTCTACGGCGAGAACGTGCGGCCCGCGCTGGCGGGCGTCGCGCCCTCATGGGGGTATCTCATCGACGTCCGGAATGGCCGCGACCGCAGGCTCTCGCCGTTTGCGAGGCTCGCCCCGTTTCTGGGAGCGGACGAGAGGCCCCGGCTGGACGACTTGATGGCGATCCTGACGGAGAAGCTGGAGCTGGACGCCCAGTACTCGCTCCAGCGGATTATGCGCCTCTGGACCTGGATCCATGTCCCGCCGGCGGCTCTACTGATGGGACTGATGCTCTTCCACATCGGGACGAGCCTCTACTACCTGTAGCGAGACGAAAGACCCACGATGCGACTCGTCCCATTCGGCACGCCGTCCAAGACCAACAAGTACGTGTTTCCGACGGGGCGTTTGGGCCTCTTCGGCGTGTCGCTCGTCGCCGGGCTCGCCCTGCTGCTCCTCTTGACCGGCACGTTTTGGGGCGGAGCCAAGACCATCGCCTCGCCCGGCAAGCTGTCCAGCTCGCATCAAGCCGTCGAGAAGAAATGCGCGACCTGCCACGCCCCCGCCGCGACGGAGGTCCGTTGCGAGTACTGCCACGATCCCTTCGGAACCAGCCGCTTCGAGAACGCCGGGCACGTCTGGTTCGGCACCAAGGATCCGCAGCTGGTGGCCCGCGCGAAGACGATCGAATGCGCAACGTGCCATACCGACCACCAGGGGCGCGACTATCCGATGCGGCGCGTGGACGAGCGCGACTGCGCCTCCTGTCACTTCCGGTCGATGGCGCAGCACCCCGAGATCGCCCTGGTGAAGGCGAGAGTCTCCCCCAACGAGGGGATCCTGTTCACACACAAGCGGCACGTGCAGGAAATGAAGAAGGCGAACCTGGAGAGCTGCCAGTTCTGCCACGAGCCCACGGGCGACCGCCGCGGCTTCGAAGCCATCTCCTTCGACCGGCACTGCGCCCGCTGCCACCTGCCCGGAGGCTTCATCGGCAAGACCGACCCGATGCCGCGCGCGGCGGTCATCCTCCCCGATGAGCTCGACGTTCCCTGGGCCGCGCAACTGGTGGCGAGCACGAGCAAGCTTCCCCGTGAGAGGGTGGAGGTGGCCAACCTCAGGCACCGGGACCCGTGGGTCTTGTACAACCTCTGGAAGCTTTCGCGCGAAGTCGATCCCGCCGGCGTGGCGAGCAAGCGGCAGGTCATCGTGCAGCGGATCGAGGACCTCAACTTCCAGCTTCGCCAGCCGCCGACCAAGGGCCTCGCCTTAGCGACGCTGCGGCAGCAGGAATCGACGCTGCTCGCGCACGCCAAGGCGCTGTCGCAGGATTCCGCCAAGCTGCCCGAGCGCCGGCGCGCCGAGAAGGCCCTGGCGAGGGTGCGCGTCCAGATCGAGCTGGGCCCCCTGCAGATGACGGCGCCCCGCTCGCTCGGAAGAGCCGAGCTCCTGAGAAAGTTGAGCGAGGCCAAGGCGGGACTGGCGGATTTCGACAACTACGCGGGCGGGGCCGCGCCCACGCTCTCCGACGCCGAGCGGCAGGCCCGCCTGGCCGCGGCCACGGCGCTCACGAGCTCCTGCGCGAAGTGCCACATCTACAAGGGACCGCTCATGGCGCCGGTGCAAGCCGCGATGCCCGTGCTGGATCACGCGCAGTTCAATCACCTGCCGCACGTGGAGCAGCTCCGCCGCTGCCAGACCTGCCACACGACGGTCGAGGCCAGCAACAAGGCCGAGGAGGTCAATCTCCCGGGCATCGCGAACTGCCAGAGTTGCCACCGCCCCGGGGAAAGCCGCTCCGACTGCGGCCACTGTCACTACTACCATCCGCCCAAAGAGCCATGGCCGCCGATCTGAAGGGAGCCCTGCTGCTCTCCCGGACGCGCCAAGAGCGCGATTTCCGGGTTCCCGACCAGCCGGAGGTGGGGGTCGGCTACGACCGCTCCAACGACGTGGTGGTCCCCTTCGAAGGCGTCTCCCGGCGCCACGCGCGCATCTCCTTCGACGGAAGGGACTATTGGATCGAGGACGTCGGGTCGGCCAACGGCACGTTCTTGAATGCCGTCCGCCTGACCCAGAAGGAGCGCCTCAAGCATTTGGACATCGTGACCCTGGGGCGCCGCGCGGATCTGATCTTCATGCGCCGCACCGTGGAGCTCGCCCGAAAGGCCCGCCAGGGAATCCTGTCGGCGAGGCTGGAGATTCTCGACGGGCTGGATGCCGGCACCAAGCGGGAAATCCCCCGGGGCACCGTGACGATCGGGCGCGCCCCCGGCAACAACATCGTGGCCGACAGCCAGCTCGTCTCCAAGGTTCACGCGCGCGTCGAGCGCAGCGGCGTCCAGCTCCTCGTGACCGACCTCCAATCCGCCAACGGCACGTTCGTCAACGGGGACCGCGTCGACTCCAAGATCCTCAAGGATGGCGACGAGGTCAGCGTCGGACACGCCCGCTCGTACCGGGTGCGCATCGAGGAAGGAGAGGTCTTGACCGGCGACGTGCCCATGCCCGGTTCGACCTCTTCGACGTCCAATCCGTCGCTGCCGATGGATTGGAGGACGCACATGGAGTGGTCGCCGGAAGAGGTCGCGCTTTTCGACAAGGCGCGGGCCGCGTACCGACCCGGAACGCCTCCGCTGGCAAAGCCGGGCGAGACCGTGCCGGCGCCCAAGGTCCAGCCCAAGTCTTCCGCGCCCAAGCCCGTCGTCAAGCCCGCCGAGCCCACCCCGGAAATCCCACCCGCCGCCAAGCCGGCGGCGGCTGCGCCCAAGGCCGAGGAGAAACCCAAGGCTCCAACTCCAGCGGCAACCCCAACGCCCGCGGCGCCGGCTCCGGAACCTGCCGCCGCGATCGAGCCGCCGCGCGCCGCGCCGCGGGAACCGCCCGCGCCGCCGCCTGTTGCCGCGCCCGCGGCTCCCGCTGCCCCGGCCCCTGCTCCCAAGCCTCCCGTGACGCGGGCCGTGCCCATGCCGCAGGCTCCTCCGGCCGCTCCTGCTGCGCCCGAGCCTCCCGTCCCTGTCGCCGTCGCCGTCGCCGTCGCCGCGAAGTCTCCGGTCCCGGTTCCCGCGGTCCCGAAGCCCCCGCCGCCGAGGTCCGACGAACCCACGCGCGCCTTGAGTCCCGCTCAGCTTCCGCGGGTCTTCCTGGAGAGTCCGGCGCGCACGTTCCCGCTGGGTCAGGGGGTTTGGGAGATCGGCCGTGATCCAGCCGCCGCCGTGCGGCTGGAGGGAAACGAGGTCTCGCGGCGACACGCGCGCCTCACGATCGCGGAGAGCGTCACGACGCTCGAAGATCTTCAAACGGTCAACGGAACCTCGGTCAATGGGCAGAAGATCGTGAGCCCACGGGTTCTCTCCGACGGGGATCTCCTGGCGTTTGGAAACACGAACTTCCGGGTGCGCTTTGCCGCCGGCTATCCCGCCGGGGCGGAGAAGCCGAAAAACTGACGGGGCCCGCGGCCCCGTCATCCCGAGCGCAGCGAGGACCCCTTTCAAAGCTCAAGTGCGGCCCCGAAAGGGGTCCCTCGTCGCTGCGCTCCTCGGGATGACGGAAGGAAGCGGCGCTCCTGGGATAAGCGTGCGAGTGTCTGCGATCGCGCCCGTCATCCCGAGCAGAGCGAGGGATCCCGCGCTCGACGCGGGGAATTTCACGCGCGGGGCGCGACCTCGGCTCCGCGGCAGTCCGCCTGCTTCGTCGCCCAGAGATAGGCCGCGTAGGCCGCGGCCGCGGCATCGAGCTGGTCGTCGTGGATCGCGGCGAATCCGACCGGCAGTTCCAGCGCCTGTTCCCGAAGGATCTCGTAGCGTTTGCGGCGGCCGGCCGACCCGCGCAACGTCTGGCCCTGCGCCCAGCTGCGCCAGAGAACCTCGGGCCGCGCGAGCACGACCTCGACCTCCGCCTCGGCCACCTCGCTCAACATCCCATGGCCCTCCCGGCGCAGAGCTCGCTCGATCTGCCCGTCGCCGCCGCCGGAGATGGCCAGCGCCAGCACGAAGCCCGCGCCCTCGGCCTCCTCGGGCACCAGGCCGGTTCCCGCCGGGTCGTAGCTCCAGGTCGAGAACCGGCAGCGCCGGAAGCTGTCCATCAGGCAGACGGCGCTCAAGCGCCCCGCCCCGCCCGCCGCGCGCGAGAGATCCACGCCCACGAACCACGGACGGGTCGCGGGATCCGCGATGGCGCCCCGCACGCGCGAGCGCGGCGGCGCGTCGCGGCGGGCCAATCGTTGGAGGCCGTCGTAGGCCGCGTACTTGAACCCTTCCGAAAGCGTCGGAAAATTGAAGACCGCGTCGATGAACGCGTCGATCGTGCCCCCGCCGGCCATCACGAACATCGGGATGTGGACCAGCTCGGTGGCGCCCTCGCCGAGGATGTGGGCGGCCAGCAGCTTCTTGTTCTTGGGGTCGAACAGCAGCTTGATCATGCCGTCCGCGTCCCCCGTGACCTGACCGCGCGCGTTGTTCTCGAACCGCGCCCGTCCGACCTCGTAGTCGATCTTCTTGTCCCGGAGCTCCTGCTCGGAAGGGCCCACGGAGGAGATCTCCGGGATCGAATAGATCCCGTAGGGGAGAAATGGAGACATGTCGGTCTTGTAGGCGATCTGGAACGCGTGGCACATCGCGATACGGCCTTGTTCCATGGACGTGGAGGCCAGAGCCGGAAACCCGATGACGTCTCCGACCGCGTAGATCCCCGGCGCGGATGTCCGAAAGTGCTCGTCCACGCGGATGTGGCCGCGCTCGGTCAACTCCACGCCGATCGATTCCAGATTCA
>JBDTXY010000142.1:0-7132 GCA_040005945.1 Acidobacteriota bacterium | reverse complement strand
TCCGGCAGAGCACCGTCGTCTTCCGCTCCGGCGACCGCAAGAAGTACGTCGAGGAGGACAAGCTCGCGGACTTCGACTTCGGCGGAGGGATGGGAGGGGCGCCCGAGATCAAGGCGTTCAAGGGGGAGGAGGCGTTCACCTCCGCGATCCTGTCCGTGACCGAGGACCGCGCCTCGAAGGTGTACTTCTCCAAGGGGCACGGCGAGGCGGCGATCGATTCCGGCGAACACGGGCGCGGCTACGCCGACGTCAAGCAGCTCCTGGAGCGGGACAACCTGGTCGTCTCCTCCTGGGACTCGCTCGGCAAGGACGCCATTCCGGCGGATGCCGACCTGCTGGTCGTCGCGGGCCCGCGCACGCCCTTCCTGGAACCGGAGGCCGCCGCGCTGGAAAAATATCTGGCGGCGGGAGGCCGGCTCCTCCTGCTCCTGGATCCGGTGCTCCCCGGCGCGGGCTCGCCGCCGCCGGACTTCGGACTGAAGGCCCTGCTGGACAAGTACGGCGTCGTCCTGGGGAACGATCTCGTGGTCGACCCCGCCAACGCGCTGCCCATGGTGGGCGCCGAGACGGTCCTGGCCAACCGCTATGGCGGCCACGCCATCACGCGCTCGCTCTCGGGCGAGGGCTTGCCCCTCATCTTTCCGCTGGTGCGCTCGGTGACCAGGGCGCAGAAGCCCCCCGACGGCATCGTGGAGGCGATGCTGGTCGAGACCACGCCGGACGGTTGGGGAGAGACGAACCTCAAGCAGCTGGAGGGCGGGATCAAGAAGGAGCCGGGGGATACGCAGGGACCCGTCTCGCTGGCCGTCGCGGTGGAACCGGACCCGAAGAAGACGGATCCCAAGGCCCCGCGGATCGTCATCGTTGGAAACTCCCGGTTCGCGTCGAGCGGCGCCCTCGCCAACGGAGCCAACGGGCTCTTTTTCGCCAACGCCGTCCACTGGCTGGCCGGCAGCGAGAAGCAGATCGGCATCGCGCCCAAGACCCCCGAGCAGGCCTCCGTGTCCCTGACCGACAGCCAGGTCAAACGCATCGGCATCGCCAGCATCCTGGGCATGCCGGGGCTCGTCGTCGTGCTGGGCCTCTGGGTCTGGTACAGGCGCCGCGACTAGTCGAAGACCGAGCTCCGCCGTGTCGCCCAAGAAACTGCTGGTCTTAACCGCCGTCGTCGCGGTCCTCTTCGGCTTCATCCTGCTCTTCGAGCGCAAGATGCCATCCACGAGCGAGCGCGAAAGCAAGGGCGACCTGCACTGGGACATCCCGGCCGATCGCATCGAACGCATCACGATCGTCCGCGGCGGAGAGAAGCTGGACTTTCAGCGCGCCGACGCCTCGCATTGGAGATTGATCGCGCCGCACAAGTACCCGGCGGATTCCGCCGCCGTTTCCGGGATCGCGTCCGATCTGGGGGCCCTCAAGCGCGCGGGCAACGACGCCCCGGAGGCCCGGCCGGCCGACTACGGGCTGGAGAAGCCGGTCGCCTCGGCCACTTGGGTGTGGACGGATCCGGGCGATCCCAAGGCGCGGCAGACGCGCACCGTCGAGTTCGGATCCGAAGTTCCGGGAACCGACATCGTCGCGGCGCGCGTGGCCGGGACGCAGAAGGTCTTGTTCGTTCCGGCCGCGGTCCTGACGAGCCTCAAGAAGGGCGCCGAGGACTTCCAGAGCAAGGATCTCTTCGGAGGTTCCTCCGCGGACGTATCGCGCATCGACATCCTGCGCGGCCGCGGACGGTTGGCCCTGGTCCGGAAGGCTGGGACCTGGTGGCTCTCCGAGCCCCTGAGCGATCTGGCCGACGCGGGCGAGGCCGACCGGCTGGTCGGTCAACTAACGGCGCTGCGGGCGCGAGAATTCGTGCACGGGAACGTGGACCTGGCCGCTCAAGGTTTGAACCCGCCGCTCTACCGGGTGAGCGTGACGGACGCCAAGGGCGCGACGACCGCGGTCGACTTCGGCGCGACGCGCTCGGACGGCAATGCGGTGTACGCGCAGCGCGAGGGCCAGGTCCTGACCGTCGATCGGGACATCGTCGACGACCTGTCCAAGGAAGCGGTGGCGTTTCGGAGCACGCGGCTGGTGGATTTCAATCGCAGCGACGTGACCGCGCTGGAGGGCAGCTTCGGCAAGGCGACGGTCGCGCTCGCGCAAAAGGACGGCGGCTGGTTGTTCGAAGGGCACCCCGTTCTGGCGGCGGCCGCCGACGACGTCGAGTCGGCGATTTTGGGCGTGAAGAGCAACGGCGTATTGGACGACGGCGAGGCCAAGGCCCTCCCGGCCCCCGCCGCGACCCTGAGCGTCAAGATGAAAACGGGTTCGCCCTGGAGCCTCACGTTGCACCCGTACGCGGGCGGCACGGCGGCGAAGGTGTCGTCGCGCCCGGGCGGATTCCGAGTCGACCCCGCGACGCAGAGCCAGCTGGAGGCCGCGTTCCGCAAGGCGACGGTCCCGCCCACCCCCGCGCCCTCGCCGTCTCCGGCGAAGGGGAAGACCTAGGGCTCCCTCCGCTCCGATCGGCCGGTCAGCGCTTGCCGGTCAAATGCGGAGCCTTCTTCGAAGCCTCGGCCTCGAGCTCCGCGATCCGCTTCTGACGCTTGGCCTCCTTCTCGTCGGCCGCCTTGGTCTGCTTCTGCTTGGCCTTGGAGAAGGTCGTGCTCATGGAAAAGAGAAACCCTTTTCCGCGCGGAGGCTTGGCCCGGCGGGCGGTGGCGCCCCAGAACTTGGTCCGCTTGAAGACGGCCTCCGTGAAGTCGGAGTTGGCCAGATCCGCCCCCTTCAGGTCCGCTCGCGTGAAATTGGCGCCGATGGCGCGGGCGAACCGCAGGTCCGATTCCTGGAGGTTGGCGTCTTCGAAGTTCGCGCCGATCAAGAGGGATCCGGACAGGTCCGCGTCGAAACCGCGGCAGCCCGTAAAATCGGCCCGTTTCAGGTTGGCCAGCCGGAAATTCGCGAGCGAGATGTTCGCGCGGGAAAAATTAACACCCTCCGCCTGAACTTCAGAGAGGTCCGCTTTGGCGAACGAGGCGCCGACGAAGCTGTACGCCTTGAGATTGCTGCGCCGCAAGATGACTCCCGAGAGGTCAGCTCCCTGAAAGTTCGCCTTCTCGAAGCGGGCGGAGCGCAGGTCCACCTCGGTCAGCTTCGAGTCCGCGAAGCTGACGTCCACGCCTCCGGCGTCCAGAAAGACGGCGCGTTTGAGATCGGCCTTCCGCACCTTCGCGCGGTCGAAGCCGGCGGCCGAAAAATTGGTCTCGACCGCCGAGATCAGCTCCATGTCGGCGTCGGAGAACTCGGCGCGTTCGCAGTCGGCTCCGTTCATGGACGCCTGCCTCAGGATCGCGCCTCCGAAATTGGCGCGGCGCAGATCCGACCCGGACAGGTCCGCGGTCTTGAGGTTCGCGCCCGTAAAGTTCGCGTTGGGGAAGGAGGTGTGGACCGCCGAGACTCCCTCGAAGACGGCGCGGGAGAGATCGGCCCCGTCGAAGGTCGTCCCCACCATCTTGATTCCCCGGAAGTTGACGTCGCACAGCGTGGCGCCGGCCATGTTTGCTCCGGACAGATCGGCGCCCTCCAGATGGGTCAGGGAGAGATCCGCCCCGGCGAAGTCCGTTCCGACCAGCGTGCAGCCCTGCAGCGACGCCGAGCGGAACTTGGCGCCGGCGAAGAAGACTCCCGAGAAGTCCAGGAAGTCCAGCGAGCAATTCTCGAAGATCGCGCCCGCGGCCTGCGCCTTCCCGAACTTGGCCCCCAGAAACGTCGCGCGCGTGAAATCGGCGCCGCTCAGCGTCGCCCCCGACAGATCCGCCCGGGTCATGTCGGCGCGCCGGAGGTCCTTTCCGGAAAGATCCTTGCCCTTGAGATCGGCTCCGGTCAAGTCCGGGGTCACGTTGCGATTCTTCGAGCGCCATTCGTTCCAGTCCGCGCCCTGGAGGTTCTTCGTGTGTTCCGGATTGGCCATTGCGGGCATTGTAACCGGGCGGCGCCGGAAGGCGCGTTACAATCCCATCGATGAGCAGCGCGACGACGGCGACGACCATGACGATGACCGCTCCGTCCAAGGCCATGGACCGGATCCGGAGGGCCTTGTTGGGCGGACATCCTTTGATCTACGTGCTGACGTGGGAGGAGACGCGGGTCGAGCGCCTGACCCAGCACCTGGCCAAGACGTTCTACGGCTCGCCGTCGACCTACGCCGTGTGGTCGGTGGTGGACGGCCTCGTGATCGACGGCAACCCGGTGGCCGGCACGCAGGACCCGTTGCGCGCCCTCGAGGCGATCCTGGCTTCCACGGAGAAGGGCTTCTATCTCCTCAAGGATTTCCCGGTCACCACCGACGGGCGGCCCGAGATGCTCCGGCGGCTGCGCGATCTTTACCGCGCGCTCAAGGATCGGGGACGCCACGTGCTGTTGGTCTCTCCGCGCCTGGCGATCCCGGAGGAGCTCAAGAAAGAGATCTACATCGTCGAGTACGAGCTGCCCGACGACAACGAGATCGCCAAGCTCTTGGACGGCCATCTGCGCCGCCGGCTCTCCGTCGCGATCGACGAACCGTCCATGCGTCGGCTCTCGATGGCGATGCGCGGTCTGACCGCGGACGAGATCGGGCACCTCGTGGCCAAGGTCTTCGCCACGCGCCGGAGCTTCGACGAGGGCGCCTTCATCGAGATCCTGGGCGAGAAGGAGCAGATGTCCAAGAAGGAGGGCGTCCTGGAGTTCGTCCCTCCCCGATTCTCGCTCGAGGACGTCGGCGGGTACGCGGTGTTGAAGGAGTGGCTCTTGAAGCGGCAGGCCCTGTTCAGCAAGGAGGCCATCGACGCGGGCATCCCAGTCCCCAAGGGCATTCTCCTGATGGGCATCTCGGGATGCGGCAAGAGCCTCTGCGTCAAGACCATCTCGACGCTCTGGAACCTGCCCCTGTTCCGCCTGGACATGAACGCGGTCTTCGGCACGGACAACGCCGAGCTGACGTTCCTGCGGGCGCTGCGCTCGGTGGAGGCGGTCTCTCCGGCGGTGCTGTGGATCGACGAGATCGAGATGGGCGTGGGCGGCTATCGCGAGGGCCAGGACGCCTCGATGTCCCGCATCTTCTCCGGGTTCCTGACCTGGATGCAGGAGAAGAGCGCCATGGTCTTCGTCGCCGCGACCGCAAACCGGATCCAACTCCTCCCGGCCGAGATTCTTCGCAAGGGGCGATTCGACCAGGTCTTCTTCGTGGACCTTCCCAACGAAGAGGAGCGCAAGCAGATCTTTTCCATCCACATGAAGAAGAACAAGTGCGACGTGGGCAGCTTCGACCTCGTCTTCCTGGCCAAGGCCACCGCCGGATGGAACGGCGCCGAGATCGAGCAAGCCATTGTTTCGGCGGTCATCGATGCCTATGCCGAGACCCGGCAGCTCAACGAGGACGATCTCTACAAGATGATCTCGTCCACGGTTCCGCTGGCCGTGACCATGGAAGAGCAGATCAAGGCCATTCGCAGCTGGGCCCACGAGCGCGCGTTGAACGCGTCCCGGGCGTGATCGCGCGGCGCCCCGAGGCGTTCCGCGCGGTCATCCCGAGGAGTCGCGCGACGAGGGATCCCGTGCTTGATTCGGGATCGTCGGGTCCGGCCGGCCCTCGGGATCCCTCGCTGCGCTCGGGATGAACGAAGCGGCGGCCGCGCCGCTTCGTTCAGTTACTCCTCCCATCCACCTCCGCCGGCCGAAACGGCGCCAGGAACTCCAGCCTGGCCTTCCACTCGAGCATCCGGCCGGTCAACGTGTCGAACCGCTCGGGCAGCGCGTCGGTCTCCAGGATGGTCTGCAGCTCTTGCGGGGTGTAACGGAGCCGTAGCGCGATCTCGGAGGCGAGGCGTTCCGCGGAGATCGACTCGGACGGCAGGGGCGGCAGCTCGAGCGAGCGCGCCAGGTCGCCGAAGAGGGCCGTGGCCTTGGCCAGCGCCCGGGACTGCTGGATCGGATCGGTGAAGAGGAGCGACCGCACTTCTTGGACCCGCGCCACGCGGTACGGGCCTGCCGCGGACTCCTCCAGCACGCGGAACCGGAAGCGGGCCTGGAGCAGGATGTTGTAGCGACCATCCTCGAGCTGCTCGGACTCGACGATTTCTCCGGCGCCTCCGACCTGATAGATCCGGGGGTCCTCCGTGGCGTCCTCCCAACCGGGCTTCAACATGGCCATGCCGATCGTCCGGTCGCCGGCCAGCGCGTCGGCCACCATGGCCCGGTACCGCTGCTCGAAGATGTGGAGCGGCAAGAGCGTCCCCGGCAGGAGGACGACGCCGGGCAGCGGAAAGAGCGGGAGCGTGCGGCTCATGGCGGGGCGGCGCTGCGGCGGGCGTTGCGGTGCTCGGCCTCTCGCGCGAGGACCTGGACGTAGGCCACGGTCTGGCGAATCTCTTCGTCCGTCAGCTTCCCCTCGAACTTCGGCATCGGGTCGTGGCCCTGGCGAATCTGTTTTTCGATCGCTTCCGCGCTTCCGTCCGAGCGCCAGATCCCGTCGATCAGGTTCGCGTTGGGAAAATGAGCCGCGGTGACCGTGCGGCCGTCCCCGTTGGAGTTGTGGCACGACGCGCACTTGCGCTGGAAGATGCGCTGGCCCGCCACCGCGTCGCGGTCGGCCCTGCCGCCTTCGGGAAGCGATCGATGGCGGCAGCCCGGCAACGCGGCGAGCAACGCCATCGCGATGAGCGCTGGGCTTCGCACGTTCCGAGTCTAGCTCACGCCTTTGGCCGCCGGCGGTCTTGATGGAACGTTCACTTTCCACGACCCGCCGGGCGTGTTAAGGTCCGCCCCCCATGGCCGATTGGAAGGACCGGGTTCCCGAGAGTGTGCCCGGAAAGTACTACGTCGACGCGCAGTGCATCGATTGCGACGTCTGCCGGGTGACGGCTCCGCTCAATTTCCAGCGCCACGAGGACAAAGGGTATTCATACGTGTTCCGCCAGGCGGAGAGCCCGGAGGAAGACGCCCGATGCCAGGAGGCGATGGATTCGTGTCCGGTGGAGGCCATCGGGAACGATGGAAAGTAGAAGGTAAAATCTAAAATCTAAATCCGGTTACGTTCCGAGAGTTCGGAAGTACTCGATCGTCTTCTTCAGCCCCTCCTCCAACTTCACCTTCGGCTCCCACCCCAGAA
>JBDTXY010000141.1:0-7161 GCA_040005945.1 Acidobacteriota bacterium | reverse complement strand
GGTGCACGATCCCGACTCCGTGCGCCGCGCCCAGCGCCTCGGCGGCCTGGACCGCCCAGTTGAGCGCGGTCTCGACCGGCAGCCCGCCCTGCGGGATCATCCGGTCGAGCGGCCGGCCCGGGACATACTCCATAGCGATGAAGTCGAGACCATCCGCCTCGCCGATGTCGTAAATCGTGACGATGTGCGGATGGTTCAGGGCCGAGGCGGTTTTCGCCTCGCGCTCGAAACGCCATCGACGTTCGGGAAGCCGCACGGAACCGGCCGGAAGGAACTTCAGAGCGACAGAGCGGTCCAGGCGGCTGTCTACCGCCCGGTAGACGACGCCCATGCCGCCTTCTCCGAGCTTCTCCTCGATCCGGTAGTGCGAAATCGTCCGCCCGATCATGGCGCTCTCAGGCTATGCGCGCCGCGCCCGGGAATCAACCTCAGGGTTTCGGCGTCCCTTCCGCTCGGGCCGTTACCGTGATGTTCTTGGCGGCGTACCATGGGTGCCACTCCAGGCGCAGCCGCCCGGCCTTCACCGCGGGATCCTGCTCCGCGAGGGCCTTGGCCTCCTCGAGCGAATCGGTCCGGAAGATGAACAGCCCCCGCAGATCGCCGTCGTCAGCGAAGGGTCCCGCGATGATCAGCTTCCCCGAATCGGCCATCTTGCGGATGTGAGCCATGTGCGCCTCTTGCAGCTTCGCGCGCTCGGGCGTCTCCTCCGCGGAGAAGGCGGGTCCCTTGAAGAGAAAGGCGAGCTGATAGGTTGCCATCTCGTACTCTTCCGGAGACGCGGGCCACAGCGGCTGCGAGCTCACCAATATCATCAGCAGGATCGCGGGGACGATCGTTCGCGTCACGTGAGCCTCCTCATGCGGTCCACGCCGCCGGCGGCGCGGGCTCTGGACTGTAAATGAACGATCATTTACAATCAAGATCATGCCGCGGCCTCGCGAAAAATCGGACACGGACCTACTCGCGGGGACGATGCTGGTCATCCAGCGCCTGGGCCCCGAGCGGATGACGCTGGCCGACGTCGCGGCCGAAGTCGGCATGGCCCCCGCCACTCTGATGCAACGGTTCGGCTCCAAGCGCGGACTGCTGCTGGCCGTGGCCCGGCATCGCGCCGAAACCGTCGGCATCGAGTTCGCCGGAATCCGCAACGACCACGATTCCGCGCTCGCCACGCTCGGGGCGGTCGCGGCGGCGATGACCCAGATGGTGGAGACGCCCGAATCCCTGGCCAACAGCCTCGCGTTCCTGCAGATGGACCTGGCCGATCCGGAGTTTCAGCGCCATGCGCTGACCCACGCCCGCGCGATGCGGGCGGAGATCCGCTCGCTGCTGGACGCCGCCATCGAAAACGGGGAACTCTCGGGCTGCGACACCCGCCGGCTGGCGCGCGCCATCCACGGAATGCTCAACGGATCGCTTCTGACGTGGGCCGTGGACCGAGACGGCGCCGTCGAGAAACGCGTCCGAGAGGACCTGGAGATGCTCCTGGCGCCGTTCCGGCAAACCCGGCGGCCGGCGCCCCGCAAGATGCGTCGGTAGCGAGTCCTCTACTTCGGGACTTGATACTCCCCGTCGACCTGGTACGTCACGGTCCCGTCCGCGTTGGGCGTTCCCTTGTAGGTGCCCTTGCCCTTGATCCCCTTGAGCTTCCCGGTGCCACTCGTGTAGCTCCACGTGCCGCCGCCGCTCACGACCTTGCCGTCCTTCATGGTCGAGGTTCCGTGGAAATGAGCCACCGTCTTGTCACCGCTCGCATACGTCGCGGTGTGGTATCCGTTGCTGGTCACTTTGTCGCCGGCGATCTCGTCTTGAGAGACGCTGACCCCTTCCTTGCTCGGCGATCCTGCGACCTCGAAGCCCGTCCACGTGCACTGGGCCTTGCCGACCGCAAAGGCGTGACCGTCCTGGTCTCCGATCGCCACGGGCGCGGGCGCATCGGGCTTGCACTGCGCCGAGCCCGAAGTCTTGGTCTGCGCCGACGCGCCCGCCGCGAGCGCGCCCGCGAAGAGAAACACCACCAGAGTCCTGAACCTCATGAATCCTCCTTCGCCAACGAGTTGCCGGCGGTTGTCGCGAGAGTCTCCTCCGCGCCGTCGAACGAGGTCAAGGAAAAGGGGGAGCGAATGCGCTATGGCGATTCGAGCGCAACCGCGCTAAACTAATGCACCAATGAGGCTTGCCGGGCGTCCGCGCCACGAACCGCCTCCCCTCAACGCGGCACAGCTTTCTCTTTTTCCAGGACTCCCGGGCAGCGTCCGCGTGCAGCCCGCGATCCGGCTGACGGAGGCCAACGTCGCGAGAACGGTGCCGCCGGGCCGGCCGGGCGTTTACTTTCTCAAGAGCGTGGATGCGGACGGCCAGGTCAACGAGCGGGTCGGCCGCGACGACGTCGACCTGCGGCAGCGCCTGCTGGAGTACGCGCGGCACGGCCTCCCCAACGTTCTCTTCGGCTGGATCGCGGCCGAAGACCCCAACGAGGCGTATCAGCTGGAGTGCTATCTCTGGCACGCCCACGGCGGCGCGTGGGCCGGCATCACCGGGGATGCGCACCCCTCTCCCGTCAACCGGATTCCCTTCCTCGGCTGCCCGGACTGCGACGAGTAGCCTGGGACGGGAACCGTGAATCGGGAACCGTGAATCGATTCTGAAGTATCGTCGTTCCGGTACGATTCACGACTCACGATTTACGATTCACGAGGACCCATGGAGACGCTGACCAACTTCGTCGGAGGCTCGTGGGTTCCCTCGCGGGCGCGGGAGTTCGCCGACGTCCACAACCCGGCGACCGGAGAGGTCATCGCCCGCGCGCCCCTGTCGACAGTGGAGGACCTCGACGCGGCCGTGGCCGCGGCGGAGAAGGCGTTCCCGGGCTGGCGGGATACGCCGACGGTCGCCCGGACGCGCGCGATGTTCCGCTTCCGCGCGCTCCTGGAGGAGCACCTCGAGGAAATCGCCCAAACCGTGACCCGCGAGCACGGCAAGACGCTGGCGGAGTCGCGCGGCAGCGTGCGGCGCGGAATCGAATGCGTGGAGGCGGCCTGCGCGGCCCCGTCCATGATGATGGGCTACGGCCAGGAGAACATCGCGTCCGGGATTGACTGCCAGGTGATCCGCCAGCCGCTGGGCGTCTGCGCGGCGATCGGACCGTTCAACTTCCCGGCGATGGTGCCGCTCTGGTTTCTGCCCTTCGCGGTGGCGACCGGGAATACGTTCATCGTCAAGCCGTCCGAGCAGGTTCCGTTGACGCAGAGGATGATTCTGGAGCTCCTCGAACGGTGCGATCTGCCGCCCGGCGTCGTCAATCTGGTCAACGGCGGCCGGGAGGTGGTCGAAGGCATCTGCGATCATCCCGGCATCCGTGCCGTCTCCTTCGTCGGCTCCACGGCCGTGGCCCGGACGGTGTACCGGCGCGCCACGCAGGCGGGCAAGCGCGTCCAAGCCCTGGGGGGCGCCAAGAACTTCATCGTGGTCATGCCCGACGCGGATCTGGATAAAGCCATGGACGTCATCACGGAGTCCTTCTACGGCTGCGCGGGGGAACGGTGCCTGGCGGGGAGCGTTCTGGTCCCGGTGGGCTCGGTTCATGCCGAGGCGCGGGAGAGGCTGGCGGCGTCGGCGCGCGCGCTGCGCGTGGGAGACGGAACGGAGGCCGGGGTGACGATGGGCCCGGTCATCAGCGCGCGCCACCGGGAGCGGGTGCTCGGCTACATCGAAACGGGAATCGCGGAGGGCGCCAATCTGGTGGTGGACGGCCGTAAGAACCCGGTCGCCGATCGGCCGGACGGATTCTTCCTCGGCCCGACGCTCTTCGACGGCGTGGTGCCCACGATGAAGATCGGGCGGGAGGAGATCTTCGGTCCCGTCGCCGCGATCACGCCCGTTGCGACGCTGGAGGAGGCGATCGCGGTCATGCGCGCGCACCCCAACGCCAACGCGACGTCGATCTTCACGTCGAGCGGGAAGGCCGCCCGCGAATACGCGCGCCTGGCCACGGCGTCGATGGTCGGCGTCAACATCGGCGTCGCCGCCCCGATGGCGCAGTTTCCCTTCGGGGGAGCGCGGGACAGCTTCTTCGGCGACCTGAAGGCGCACGGTCGCGACGCGTACCAGTTCTATACGGACCAGAAGGTCGTGATGGCAAGGTGGTTCTAGCGGTGGTTTGAGTTGTCACTCCGAGGAGCCTTTCGAGGAACCCCTTTCGTGCCGGCCCGTGGACTTGGAAAGGGGTCCGTCGCTCCGCTCGGGATGACGAAGGGGATGGCGGTTAGATAGTGGGGAAATGCCAATGAGCACCACGAAGACGGCCACGAGCGAGCTGACGAAGACCGTGCGGGCGAAGCACAAGGAGTACATGCTCCCCGCGACGATCCAGTATTACCAGGAGCCGGTCGTCCTGACCGAGGGCGTGGGCCTGCGGGTGAAGGACGCCGACGGCAACTCGTATCTGGACTTCTTCGGCGGGATCCTGACGGTGTCCGTGGGCCATGCTAACGAGAAGGTCAACGCCGCGATCATCGCGCAGATCTCCCGGCTGTCGCACGTTTCCACGCTCTATCCGACGATCCCGGCCGTCGAGCTGGCCGAGCGGCTGGCGCGGCTGTCGCCCGGCAAGCTCCAGCAGTGCTTCCTGGCCGCCTCTGGCACGGAGGCGGACGAGACGGCGGTCATGCTGGCGCAGCTCTCGACGGGCGCGAGCGAGATCGTGGCCCTGCGCCACGGATACTCCGGCCGGTCGATGCTCGCGCAATCGCTGACGGGGCATTCGACCTGGCGCCCGCTGCCCACGCAGGCCGCGGGCGTCAAGCACGCGGTCGCGCCCTACTGCTACCGCTGTCCGCTGAAGCTGACCTATCCCTCCTGCGGCGTGGCCTGCGCCAAGGACATCGAAGAGCTGATCCGCACGACGACGACCGGCCGCATCGCGGGATTCCTGGCCGAGCCGATCCAGGGGGTGGGCGGCTTCATCACGCCGCCGCCCGAATACTTTGAGATCGCGGTGGCGATCATCCGGAAGTACGGCGGCGTCTTCATCTGCGACGAGGTTCAGACGGGCTTCGGGAGAACCGGCGGAAAGATGTGGGGAATCCAGCACTGGGGTGTCGAGCCCGACATCCTGACGATGGCCAAGGGCATCGCCAACGGCCTGCCGCTGGGCGCCACGATCGCCACGCCCGAGATCGCCGCGTCTCTCAAGTCGCTCACGATCTCGACCTTCGGCGGCAATCCCGTCTCCTGCGCCGCGGCCAACGCCACACTCGCGCTGATCGAAGAAGAGGACCTGGCCGGCAACGCCGAACGCATGGGAGGCCTCCTGCGCGAGGGCCTCGAGCGCCTCCAGCGCCGCTATCCCAAGACGATCGGGCAGGTGCGCGGCAAGGGACTCATGCAGGCGCTGGAGCTGGTCGAGGACGAGACCATCGGCAATCGCACGCCCGCGCGAACGATGACGGCGAAGGTGTTCGAGGAGACCAAGAAGCGGGGGCTCCTGATCGGCAAGGGCGGCCTGGAGGGCAACTGCTTCCGCATCGCTCCTGCCTTGAACGTCACGGGTGGCGACGTCCAGGAGGCGCTCGTCTTGCTGGAGGAGTCTTTCGCGGCGGTCGGCGCGCGCTAGCGGCCCGGTCTCAACAGGCTCCGGAGCTCGGCGGACTTCTGCCCGGTCAGCTCCCACCGCAGGAGCGCGGCCGGAATCAACCCGGCGGCGTTGAACTCGTCCATGAACTGTTTCATCCGGAACTTCTCGCCCAGCTGCTGCTTTCTCTCCGCGAGGAGCTTTTCGATCTCGATCTTGCCGATGATGTAACTCGTCCCGTAGCCCGGCTGCTGCAGGTAGAGATGCTGCTCGTCGCGGACGAGGTTGCCGTCCATCCGGAGCCACTCGCGGGGCGTGTGCTCCGACGCAAACGCCGAGGCCTGCTCGAGGGTCAGCGCGTTGCTTTGCATCTTGAGCTCTCCCAAGGCCCGCGCGGCCCGCTCGGCCAGCAGGATGTAGACGAGCTCGCGGCTTCGCGGCCGCGCGTCGAACATGCCCGCCTGCATCATCAGCTCTTCCCATCCGGTGGCGTGTCCCTCGGTGCGCGTGTTGAAAATGTTGTAGAGCAAGGCGCCCTTGCGGATCGGGCTGGCGTGGGGCTCGCGCGCCATCTGGCCCTTGTCGAACCAGTGATAGCCGTGCGTGCGCATCACCTCCGGGTCGCGGTAGTCGACTTCGGTGAAGAACTCGCGGGGACCCGGGGAAAAACTGCCGACCCGGGCGGCTAGCGCGGGACCCATCCACTCCTGGAGGGAAAGGATCTCGTGATCCCGGAGGAAGGCCATGTACTCCGCGACGCCGGTCTCGAACCGGCGGGCGTGCTCCTCCGCGCTGGCGACGACGGCCTGCGGCGGCAGTCCCGCGTTGCGCTGCTCCTCCATGGCCAGCGAGGCGTGGGCGCGCGCGAGCTCGCGCTCCATGATCGTGACTTCCTGCTGCCAGGTGTAGGGGACCAACTGCACGTGCTTCAAGTACCAGTCGTAGTTCTCGACGCCCACTCCGGAGGGCCCGGTCTTGGAGGCGGCGCGCGACTCGAGCCAGGCCGCGAAGTCGTCGGTCGCCTCGCGGGCCTTGGCGACGTCCCTCTGCAAATCCGGTGTCGCGTCTCCCAGCTTCGCCGCCAGCCCGGACAAGTCGGCGCTCTGCTGCCGGACGCTCCGGATCGCCCGCGTCCAGAGATCCTTGCCGTTTCCGGTCAGGTTGGTCTTCGCCTGTTTCAGAAGCCCGGGGACCGCGCGGATCCCCGCATTCATCTCTGCCGCGCGCTCGGCCGACAGCGGAAACGCGTAGGTCCAGAGCTCCACCGAGCCCGAGGCGGAGGGGCCCTCGCGGGCGGGCTGGTCGCTCTCCTCCGCGAAGACCGTCACGTAGAAGGCCGGATTGTTCGCCCACGGCTGGAGCACCCGGTGGTCGAAGTCGAGGCCGTTCAACTCCGCGCGAACGATGAAGTAGTCGACCTGCTGCGGGACGGGCCAGCCGCTGGAGTCAATCGCCGCGAGGCGGCTCCGATAGGCGGGCAGCTCACGCCGCTGCGCCGCGATCGCGGCGGCGGTGTAGTCGGGCGTGCCGCCGACGGACCGGGGCTTCTGAAAGCTCCGCCAGTCTCGGAAGAACGCGAGCAGGTCTTC
>JBDTXY010000140.1:0-7165 GCA_040005945.1 Acidobacteriota bacterium | reverse complement strand
GGGACGGCACGACATGCATGGCATGGACGCAGGATCAATGCATCACATGCACTAGGCTCTGATACTTCCGCATGAAGCGCCGGTCGATCCGGTCCTTGAGGCGCCAGGCCCATCGGCTCTGAGAATTGAATCCTCCGTAACGCAGGAGGGCCTTTCCGTCGGCGGTGTTGAGGATCGATAGGAAGCCCGACTGGGGCTGGTAGCGGGGCGGGGGCGTCGAATCGACGGCGGCGATGAGGCTCTCCCAGAGGATGGGGCCCTCGCGGACCGCATAGACGCCGGCCTTGGGCGTGGCGGGAAAGGCGGCCAGCGTCGCGCAGTCTCCGACGCCGAAGATCCGCGCGTCGGACACCGAGCGCAGGGATTCATCGACTAACAGATAGCCCCGCGGATCCAATGCCAGCCCCGAACCGCGGAAAAGATCAACGGGCGCGGGTCCGGTCAACCAGACGGTCAAGTCCGAAGGGATCTCGCGGCCATCGGCGAGCCGCAGCAAATTCTCTCGGACTTCGGAGACGGAGGCGCCGACGGAGATTGCGCAGCCTTTGGCCTCCAGCGCCCGGCGCGCCAGGCGGCGAAACCGCGGTTCGTAGCCTTCCATGATCTCGGGACCGCCGTCGAGAATCGTGATCTGCCGAGCGCGGCCGGCTCCATCCAGCACCGCCGCCGCCGCACAGGCGATCTCGACGCCCGCGGCCCCCGCCCCCACGATCGCCGCGTGCGCGGTTCCCGTCCCGCGAGCGAGCGCGAGCAGCGCGCCGCGAAGAGCCACGGCGCGCTGGATCGGCTTGACGGTCCAGGCGTGCTCGCGGACCCCGGGTAGATCGCTCCCCTTCGTGCCCGAACCGATCCCGAACGACACGAAGTCGTATTCCACCAGACGCCCATTGGAAAGGCGAAGGCTGCGGCCGGCCGGATCGATCGCGACCGCTTTTTCGGCGAAGAACCTCCCTCCGGCCCGCTCGGCCAGGGCGTTTAAGTCGAAGGCGATCTCTTCCTCGCTGTAGATTCCGGCCAGAAACCCGGGGACCATCCCGGAATAGTGCTGCCTGGGCCCCGCCGATATCAGCGTCAGGGAAATGCGGGGATGCGGCCGCAGGATCTGCCGCCGCAGGATTTCCAGATGCGAGTGGCCGCCGCCGACCAGAACGACCCGGGCGGGCGCAGGCACTCTAGCGCCGAGGGCTGGCGTCCGCGAGGCGCAGGATCACGCCGATCTCCGTGCCGTCCTTGGGGAGGATGCCGTCCCGGGCGCGAAATCGCGTGACGTCCTTGGCGTAGTCGCGCTCGGTGTATCGCGCGTTGCCCACCTTGCTGCCCGGACACGAGTAGAGGCAGACGACGCAGCCGGATTGCCAGATCGGAATGTTCGCCCGGTTGCCGCCCAGGCGCATCTCCAGGCCCCGGCCGGCGGAATCCACCAGCAGCGACTCCAGGGCGAGCAGCTGCGGCCGCCCCGGGATCCGCAGCAGGATCTGGACGGGCGGGCCCGCGATCACGGTGTCCGGCGCCGGGTTCTTGGGATTCTTGCGTTCCTCCCAGGCGTCCATCGTCAGGTTGTTGCCGGGGCGCGCGCCCAGCGACTCCAGCGCATCCAGGATCTGGACGTCGGTGACGTTGGCCTGGAGCAGCGCATGGCGAGCGGCCCCTCCGCCCTTCCAGACGATCGCGTGGTAGCCGGGCATGGCGAAGCCGCCGTTGAAGGCGCGGGCGTTGACCGTGGCGCCGAACTCGACCTCTCCCGGGGGTCTGATCTGGACCGTGCCGGGCGCCGTCTTGGGCTTGGCCGCGAGGATCAGCACAGCGGCCGACCCCACGAGCACGAGGAGAAGGACGGAGGCGACGTTGCCGGCCCCTCCGACCTTCTTATGGAAATTCTTTACTCGGCAATCCATCAGATCCCGCCTGACGTAGCATAGAGGAGATGCAGCGTCACGTGGTGCTCTTCGCACGGGAACCGGGCCGCGAAGCTCAAGAAAAGGGATTCACGCATCCCGAGGCGAGGGAACTCTTCGCGCGGTTGGCCGGTCAATGGCGGGAGGGTGCGAAGTCCGTCGGAGCGCGCCTGGTCGTGGCGTCACCTCCGGAGGACCGGCTCGCCTGGCGGCGCTGCCTCGGCCCCCGCACGCCGTACCTCTGGATTGGACAACGCGGGACATCCTTCGGCCAGCGCCTGGAAAACTCCGCCCGCGCCGCCGGCGCTCTGCCGGGGCATTCGGTCATCGTCGGCGGCGATGTGGTCCCTTCGGCATCGGCTCTGGCGGAGGCCTTCACGGCGATGGAGGCCGGGGCCGATGCGGTTCTGGCAGCGGCGCCCGACGGCGGTGTATCCCTTCTGGCGCTTCGGGCCTGGGACGTGGATCTGCTCCGAGCGATCGCGCCCCGACGTCGCGACGTTTTCGCCTTGCTGCGCGCTAGGCTCCTGTCCCGCGGCCGCCGCGTCCTGGTGATCGCCGCGGCTCCGGACGTCGATGGACGCCGCGGACTGCGGGCGCTTCTGGCGTCGGATCAGATCGTGGGACCGCTGCGAGCGGCGGCCCGGCGCGCGCTGGAGCGCTCGGATCCGTTTCCCGATGACATGGCGTCCTTCGTCCACCCTGCCGGCGGCCGAACTCCCGTCTCGCTGCGCGGCCCTCCCGCCGCGGCCTGAAACACCGGTTTCGCGAGTCATCGTTTTCGGGCGGCGTCGATCGCCGCAGGAGGAGTTCATGCCGCATCTGTCGGAAAAGAGCACGGTCCATGCTCCGGCTTGCCATCACTTTCGCCAGGACGACATGGATTTTTTCCTGGATGAGACCGCTCCGCATTGGGTCGCGGTGGATGAGCGCGGGGCATCCCTTCTCCGGGAGATCGACGGGCGAAAGAGCTTCGGCGACCTCGTCGCGTGGTACGCCGGCTCGCGCGGCCTGGAAGCCGGCAAGGCCTGGCTCCACGTCCACGATTTCCTGCAGGCGGGCCTGCGGTCGGGCTTCCTCTCGGAGGCGCCCTTCGCGAGGCCGGTCTACCCGGGACGGGCGCGGTTTGCGCAACCGACAGGGCTACACGAGCTCTGGATCCACACGAACAACTCCTGCAACCTCGCGTGCACGCACTGCCTCGTGAATTCCGGCCCGGGTGAGACACCGGGGCTGCCTCCGGCGGAATCGAGGCGCGTCATCGACGAGGCGATCGCGATGGGCGTGGAGCGCTTCTACATGACCGGCGGGGAGCCGTTCCTGCGCCCGGACATCGAGGAGCTCGCCCGAAACATCACCGACGAAAACGGGCGCGAGCTCATCATCTTGACCAATGCGACTCTGTTTCGCGGCCCTCGGGGGGCCGGGCTGGACGCGCTCTCGCGCGAGCGTGTGAAGTTCCAGGTTTCGGTCGACGGAGCCCGCCCCGAGACGAACGATCCGATTCGCGGCCCGGGGACGTTCCAGAAGGCCCTCGATGGGGTGCGGCTGCTCGCCGGGAAGGGTTTTGATGTTTCGCTCACGACCGTGGTGACACGGCAGAACTTGCGAGAGCTCCCGGAGCTGACGCGTCTGACTGCGGAGACCGGAGCACGGTCGCAGCACTTGATGTGGGCCCACCGACGCGGACGGGCGCTGTCCTCCGACAATGGGTTCTTTCCCGAGGTCTCCGACATCCTGATCGCGGTGATGGGCGCCGCAGACGAGGCGCGGCAGCGAGGCGTTTCCCTGGACAATCTCGAAGCCGTCCGGCGGCGAGTCAACGGGCAGCCGGGAGTCAAGTACGATCTCGGCAACGCCGGCTGGGATTCTCTGTGCGTCTACGCGGACGGAACCGTCTTTCCCTCGGCGGCTCTGGCAGATCACCGGCCGCTCGCCTGCGGACGGGTCACGGACAACACGCTTGCGGCCATCTTTCGGTCCAGCCCCGTGCTGGAGCGCTTCCGCGAGGCAACCCTCGCCCATCGCCCGCAAGCGGCCGCGGATCCGTTCCGGTTCTTGACCGGTGGCGGGGACATCGAGCACGCCTACGTGTTCTCCTCGGAAGAGGGCGGGGACGGTGACATGAGCTCCCCCGATCCGTACTACCCCATCGCGGTCGCTCTGGTGAAGCGGGCGATGGGCGAAACGGCCGCCGCCCGGCGGGACGCCCGGAACCGGCGGAGCGGCTACGACGTGCCCGCGCTCTACCATGCGATGGGCGACGGTTCGATCGCCTGCGGGCTCGCGGACGGCGCCGCAGCGGAGATGCCGGTCTTGACGCTCCACTCCAACTGCGTCCTCTCCTTCGACGTGGACAAGCCCCGGGAGCTCGTCCGGCAGTACTACGGCAAGGCGGCGGAAACGCCCCAGGCCGAGCTTTGCTGCCCGACGAAGTTCGACGAGGCGGAGATTGGCCACATTCCCCGAGCGGTCATCGACCGCTTCTACGGCTGCGGTTCGCCCGTGTCCCTGACGGATCTCCAGGCGGGCGAGACGTTCCTGGACCTGGGATCGGGCGCCGGCATCGACGTATTCATCGCGGCGAAGAAGGTCGGCGCCTCCGGCCGCGCAATCGGAGTGGACATGACCGATCCGATGCTCGCGGTGGCCAACGAGAACAAGCCGATCGTCGCCGCCAGCCTCGGCTTCGACGCCGTGGAATTCCGCAAGGGGTTCCTGGAGGCGATTCCGGCCGACGACAAGAGCATCGACGTCGTCACGTCCAACTGCGTGGTGAATCTTTCGCCGGACAAGGACCGGGTATTCGCCGAGATCTGGAGGATCCTCAAAGACAACGGCCGCGTGGTCATCGCGGACATCGTCAGCGACCGGGACGTGCCGCCGCATCTGAAGACCAATTCCGAGCTTTGGGGGGAGTGCACGGTCGGAGCCTTGACGGCGGAGGGCTTCGTCGCGGCCCTCGAAAAGGCGGGCTTTTACGGGATCGAGATCCTCAAGAAGGCCTATTGGAAGTCGATCGAAGGCCATCCGTTCTACTCGATGACCGTCCGGGGCCACAAGTTCGAGAAGACGGCGGGCTGCGTCTACGGGGGCCAGCGCGCGGTGTACCTGGGGCCGGGAAAGGCGTTCGTGGACGAGGAAGGGCACACGTTTCCGCGGGGGCTCTCCGTCGAGATCTGCACCGATACGGCCGCCAAGCTCGCGCATCCGCCGTACGCGGGATCCTTCAACGTGATCGAGCCCGGCGGAGACGGAGCGCTCGAGTCGGCCGCGCGCTGCGGTCCGGGCGAGTCCGGCGCCCCGGGGTGCTGCTGACATGGCGCTCGCGGGACTGGTCTTGCTGGCCCTCTTCCTGGCGTTCGCCAACGGCTCCAACGACATCTCCAAGGGGATCGCGACTCTGGTCGGCAGCGGCGTATCGAATTTTCGGGTCGCCGTCGCCTGGGGAACTGTATGGACCGTGGCGGGGGGCCTGGTCGCCGCCTTCGCGTCTCAGGGACTGGTCGCGACGTTCTCCGGGAAGGGATTCCTGGACCGCCCGATCGCGGGCTCCGCGTTTCTCGCCGCCGTCGCGACGGGCGCGACGCTCTGGGTTCTCTTTGCCACCCGGACGGGCCTCCCGGTCTCGACGACCCATGCGATTGCGGGGGCCCTCGCCGGAGCCGGGATCGTGGCGGAGGGAATGGCGCTCCTGCACTGGAGCACCTTTGGCAAGAAGGTGGCCCTGCCGCTGGCGCTCTCGCCGATCCTGTCGATCGCGCTGATCTATGCGGTTTTCCCGCTCCTGCGCCGGGTGTGCTCGCGCGTCGAGACGTACTGTCTGTGCATCGAACGCGGCACGATGATGGTGGAGGGAGGCGCGCTCGCGATGAGCAGCATCGCTGCGGCGCCGGTTGTCGGGCGGCAGGAGATCTGCGCCGGCTCTCCCGCCGTCGCGGCGCGCATTTCGGTGGTGGACGGGATGCACTGGATTTCGTCCGCTCTGACGAGCTTTGCCCGCGGCCTCAATGACACGCCCAAGATCGTGGCCCTCGGCGTCCTGGCCGCCGCGACGGTGGGTCTTTCGGGCACCGCCTTCTACGCGGCCGTCGCCTTGGGAATGGGCGCGGGAAGTCTCATCGCGGGGTTCCGCGTGACGGAGACGTTGGCGAGGAAGGTCACGCCGATGTCGCCAGCCGAGGGATTCGCGGCTAACGCGGTCACGACGCTGCTCGTGGGTTTGGCCTCTTGGGCCGCGCTCCCTGTGTCCACGACCCAGGTCTCGACGAGCGCGATCATTGGCATCGGCCTGCGCCGGGGGGCGGAAAGCGTGGAATGGCGCACGGTACGCGACATGCTCCTCGCGTGGCTCGTCACAATTCCCGTCGCGGCCCTCCTCGGAGCGGCTGCGTTTGCGATCTTCGCGAGGATCTGAAGGCTAAGCCCCCACCCGCTTCCGGCCCAGCTGCTTCTTGGCGAAGCGCGTCAGGATGACCGTGACGGCGACCGTCGCCAGGAGTCCCCCGCCCAACAGGACCCACTCCCATGGACTGCGGCCGCCCTTCTCGCCGGCGGTCTTGCCGGCCGCGCCCAGATACACGTAGAGAAACGTCGCGGGCAGCATTCCGACCCAGCTCGCCAGCATGTACGGCCAGAACTTCACCGCGGTCAGCCCATAGAGATAGTTGGACACGCTGAACGGGATCAGCGGCGAGAGGCGCAGGAGGCCGACGACCTTCCAGCCGTTTTCCCCGATCGCGCGGTCGATCGCCTGAAACTTCTCGTTGCCGCGGGCGAGCTTCTCGACGCGCTCGCGCGCGAGGTATCGCGCGATCAGGAAGGCGCCGGCCGCCGCCGCCGTCGACGCGACCGAGACGATGACGACACCCCAACCCAGGCCGAAAACGTACCCGGCCCCGAGCGTCAGGACGATGCCCGGCACGAAGAGCAGCGCCGCGACGACATAGGCCAGCGCGTACAGGACGCCGCCCCACGGGCCCAGCCCCGCGATCCAGCTCTGGAAGGCCTGGAGCCAATCCTTGATCGGAAGCAGGCGCCACGCGACGAAGAGCCCGATCACGGCCACGCCGAGGCCCAGCCATTTCCAGGGAATCGAGCGCTTCTTGGGTTTCGTGGCCATCAGTCCTTTCGCCGCCGGCGATACAGCCAGGCGAACAGCGTCTTCGCAAACGGCGAGAGCCGGCTCTTTTGCTGCTGGTCGGCGACCTTGCGAGCGATCTCGGCGAACGTCGGATAGGGGTGGATCGTTCCCGCGATGCCCTTCAAGC
>JBDTXY010000139.1:0-7185 GCA_040005945.1 Acidobacteriota bacterium | reverse complement strand
AACCCGCGTCCGGAAGCGCTACGGGAAAGGCCACTCCATGCTCAGCCTCTTCTTGTTTCTCGTCCCGCCGCCTCGAGAAGAGGCAAAACGGCGGCGGGACAACCCCGAATTTATTTCGCCGCTCCGTCCGGGGAACCGGAGTCGCTACACCCGAATTTCGCGACGTCCGCCGAAGCGCGTCGGGTGCGCTACCCGGCAAACGAGGCTACTTAATTAAGCAGCCAGAGCGAAGTTGCTGTTGTTCGCAGCTACTATTTTTCACCCTGCTTTAACGAGGAGGGGTGAGACCTCGGCATGCAACCTCTCGCGTAATCGTCCCCGTCGAAGCCGTTTCGCCCCCACAGGTGTCACGCGACTCAAAGATCGACCAAGAGTCTAGCACGCGGTGGCCGATAACTTGACAGCGCCTCTCTAAGAGCGTGGAATGCTCGGCGTGATCGCAAAGGATCTGATGGTGGTCGTCACGTCGGTCGGGACCGAGGACCAGGCGTTGGACGTCGCGCATGCGCTGGTGAGAAGCCGCCGCGCCGCCTGCGTGAACATCATCCCGAACGTGCATTCGATCTACCGCTGGAAGGGACGCGTCTGCGACGACAGCGAGATGCTGCTGCTCATCAAAACGCGGGCCACGCAGTTCGAGTCGGTGCGCGAGATGATTCATCGCGTCAACACCTACGAGCTTCCGGAAGTGCTCGGGTATCGTGTGGACTGGGCCTCGCCCGGCTTTGCGTCCTGGATCGACAAGATGACGGCCGTTTCCAAGCGCAAGTCCGTCCGCAAGCCCGTCCGCAAGCCACTCCGCAAGAAACCACCGGCGCCCGCGACGGAGGTCCGCCGCCGCGCCGCGCGCTGAACCGCCTACGGCTTCCACCTCGATCGCCTTCGCCTCCCTCTTCCTCGGCTTGGTCGCCGGCGTGCTTCCGGTCCGGCTCATCGTCACCGGCCCGGTCGCGGCCGTCGAGATCGAGCTCGACGGGAAGACCCTGCGGACGATGCGAACGCCGCCCTGGTCCGCCGACGTGGATCTGGGCAGCGCGTTGGCCCCGCACGAGCTCATCGCCCGGGCGCTGGCGCCGGATGGAAGCAGGGTCGCGATCTCCCGGCAATGGCTCAATCTTCCGCGGCCGCCGGCGGAGGTCGAGGTGTTGCTGGAGCAGGGGGTCGACGGGCGCGCGAAGGCGGCGCAGCTGTCGTGGCAGAGCGTGACGGCCCAGGAGCCGAAGACCGTGACGGCCAAGTTGAACGGCAAACCGCTGGACGTTTCCCCGGAGAGGCGTCTCACGCTTCCCGCCTACGAGGCCGGAGAGACGCAACTGCTGTCGATCGAGCTGGAGTTCGACAACGACGTGAAATCGCGCAAGGACGTCGTGCTCGGCGGCGCCAGCGGATCCGAGGCGGGCCACGAGCTCACGTCGATTCCGATCCGCGTGAAAGGATCCGGCGAGCCCACGGCATCCACGCTCCGGGGCTCGTTCGCGAGCCGTGGCGGGACGTTGAGCGTCGCGGGCGTGGAAGAGGGCCCGGCGTTTCTGTGGGTCGTGCGCGACTCGTCGGCGGCCGAGGCCGCCCGGCATCTGGGAGAGCTGGGCCTGAAAATGTTCACGTCCCGCTTTGGCAGCTCGAGCCGCTATCCGGGCGAGAACCTCAAGCTGTCCCTGGAAGCGGGAGATCGGATGCGCTTCGTCTGGCCCCGGCCCGTGGCCGTGGCCGGATCCGCGCTACCGGTCCATCTGTTCCCGACCTCGCGCGCGTTTCTGGGCGACAAGGCGGGTCTGCGCTGGTTGCTGACGAGCGTTCACAATCCCGCCCCGGAATCGACCGGCGCCCACTTCGCCGACGCGGTCGCCGTCGCCGGAATCAACGCCTACGCCTGCCTCCAGCGCCGGGCGGTGCTGCTCGTGCTGGGCGGGAGCGATGTCGATGAGAGCCAGTACGCCGCGGAGAGCGTGCGCCGCTATCTGGGCAGCCTCCATGTCCCGGTCTACGTCTGGTCCCTGGGCGCTCCTTCCAGGTCCGCCGCAGCCTGGGGCTCCGTGCGCGACGTGTCCACGACGCTCGGAATGCTGGAGGCGTTCGCGGAGATCCGAAAGGATCTCGCGTCGCAGCGCATCGCGTGGGTCGAAGGCCGGCTGCTGCCGCAGGACATCGACATCGCCCCCGGGACCGAGTCAGTCGAGCTGGTGCGTTAGCGGAGCGTCAGGGGCGCTCGCGGGGTTGCCCGAACACGTGCACCCACAGGACCTGATCGCCTTCGGGCATCTTTCCGATGGCGATGCCGAAGCCCGTCTCCTGGAAGAGGAGATCCAGGATGTTCTTGCGGTGTCGGGGGCTCGAAATCCAGCCGTCCACGACTTCCTGGACGGAAGTCTGACCCTTGGCGATGTTCTCCCCGACGCTGTTGGCCGCGTAGCCCGCCTTGCGGGTCCGCTCCAACACCATCGCTCCCTCCGGGCTGGCATGCCCGTAGTAGCCCCGGGCCAGCATGTCGTCGGCGTGGCGCTGAGCAACTTGCTCGAGTAGCGGGTGAATGCGCAGGGGTGGCCGCCGGTTGGCCTCTCGGTAGCGATTGATCGCGATGAGCAGCTCGCGGCGGACGCGATCCCGATCCCGAATCGCCTGGGTCCGGCGGGCAAACGTCTCCCCGGACGTCGCGCCGACGAAGAGGACGTAGACCGGTCCGCCGTCCATCGCCGCGACGCCCACGCCGAGGTCGCGGTAACGCTCGCTCGAGAGTTCCTCCCACAGATGGTCGGCCCGCTTCTTCAGGAAGTCGACGACATCGGACGGCGAGCCTTCGCTCTGGACTACGGCCTCCGCGATCGCGCCGACGGGATAGCCCGTGCGCTGGGCGCGCCTCAGGAGATCCTCTCCGGGCGCTCCGGCCGAGTCGAGGCTGCCGGCGGCCGCGAGCTCCTCGGCGCGCATCTGCGCGGCGCTCGAAAGGGGATCGAAGAGATCGAGCGCGGGCCGATTCTGCTCCGCGCGAGCGCGGTTGATCTGGGCGAGGAACTCGCGGCGGATCGCTTCCGGATTCGCCGGCTTCCCTTGAGACGACGCGATGAATCCGGCGAGCCAGAGCGTTAGGCCGAGCGCACGGCCTCCAGCGCCTGGTCCAGATCCGCGGAGAGGTCGGCGACGTCTTCGATGCCCACCGAGATCCGCACCAGGCCGGGGGTCACACCCAGCCGAGTGCGCTCCTCCTCCGGAATCGACGCATGGGTCATCGTCGCGGGATGCGAGATGAGCGTCTCGACGCCGCCGAGGCTTTCCCCCAGCGAGCACAGCCGCACCTTGGCCAGGAACGCGCGGGCGTTCTCGAGCGAGCCGAGCTCGAAGGAGATCATCGAGCCGAATCCGCTCATCTGCCTCTTGGCCAGCGCGTGCTGCGGGTGGTCGGCCAGGCCGGGGTAGAAGACTTTCTGGACCTTCTTGTGCCGCGCCAGGTGATGGGCGATCTCCCGTCCGTTGGATTCGTGGCGCTCCATCCGCACGACCAGCGTCTTGATTCCGCGCAGGACGAGCCATGAGTCCATGGGCGACAGGATCGCTCCCGAGCTGTTCTGGACGAAGCCGAGCCAGTCGACATGCTCCTGGCTCGCCGCCACGGCGATGCCGCCGACGGAGTCCGAGTGGCCGTTCAAGAACTTCGTGGTCGAGTGCACGACGATGTCGGCGCCCAGCGCGAGGGGCTTCTGGAGATAGGGCGAGGCAAACGTGTTGTCCACGACCACCACCGCGCCGACGCGATGCGCCAGCTCCGCGAGAAGGGTGATGTCGCAGAGCTGCATCGTAGGATTGGTGGGAGACTCCAGGTGAAGCATCCGAGTCTGCGGCCGGATTGCCTGCTCGACGTCTTCGGGGCGCGCCGTGTCCACGAACGAGAATTCGACGCCGTACCGGGCCAGGATCTTCGTGTAGTAACGGTAGGTCCCCCCGTAGGTCATGTTGGAACAGACCACGTGGTCGCCGGCCTTCAGGAGGGTCGAGACCGCGGTGATCGCGGCCATGCCCGAGGCGAACGCGCGAGCGCCTTTTCCCCCTTCCAGGACCGTCAGATTCTCTTCGAGGGCGGAGCGCGTCGGGTTCTGGGTCCGCGCGTATTCGTATCCCTTGTGCTGCCCGATCCCTTGCTGGACGTACGTGGACGTCTGATAGATCGGGACCGCGACGGCGCCCGTGGTGGGATCGGGCGCGTTCCCCGCGTGAATGCAGTCGGTGCTAAACCCCATGGGATGTGTCTCCTGCCTGCTGCGTGGACGATTCGTTCAGAATTCCCTTGTCCGGATACCGCTCCGCGCCGTCGGGAAACAGCGTTACGACGATCTTTTCGGGTCCCAGCCTCCGCGCGATCCGCAGAGCGGCCGCGGCGGCTGTTCCCGAAGAGCCTCCGACGAAGAGGCCCTCCTCCCGCGCGAGCGTACGGCACGTGGCGAAGGATTCGGCGTCGCCGATCGCCATGACTTCGTCGATCAGGCTGCGATCCAGGATCGGCCAGAGCTGCGACAGGCCGATCCCCTCGACGTCGTGCGGTCCCGGCTCGCCGCCGCCTAAGATCGAGCCCTGCGGCTCGACGGCCACCCGGAGAATTCCGGGATGCCGTTGCGAGAGGTAGCGCGCCACCCCGGTGAAAGTTCCCGTCGTGCCGACGCCGGCCACCCACGCGTCGATGCGGCCGCCGATCTGCTCGGCGATCTCGGGCCCGGTCGTTTCGTAGTGGGCCCGCGGGTTGGCGGGGTTGTGAAACTGGCTCGGCTGGAACGCTCCCGCGGTCGCCCGCACGATCTCCTCGGCGCGCGCGATCGCGCCCGCGATCTTGGCGTCGGCCTTCGTCCAGACGATCTCGGCGCCGGCCGCCGCGATGAGCTTGGCCTTGACGGCTCCGTACCCTTCGGGCATCACGATCACGCAGCGATATCCCCGGGCGGCGGCGACCACCGCCACCGCCACCCCGGTGTTGCCGGAGGTCGCCTCGACGATCGTGCCGCCGGGCTGGAGAAGGCCCCGCGCCTGCGCGTCGTCGATCATCGCGCGCGCGATGCGGTCCTTGACGCTGCCGCCCGGGTTGTACCACTCCAGCTTCGCGAAGACGCGGGCGGCTCCGCGGGCGAAGCGGGAGAGCTCGACCATCGGCGTGGATCCGATCAGATCGGGCGCGTTGGCGGCCGTCCGCACTGCGGTTTCGGAAGACGAGGGGGTGCGCACCGAATCGACGATAACAAAAAAAGCCCCGGCAAAGCCGGGGCTTCCGAGACTCCTGAACGTTGGATCAGTAGGCTTGCTGGGAACGGCGCGCGGAGTAGCACTCCCGGCAGTAGACCGGCTTGCCGTTGGTCGGGTTGAACGGAACCTGGGTCGCCTTGCCGCAGCCGTCGCACGTCACGTCATAGAAGGTGCGCTCGCGCCCCTCGCCCGAAGCTGACTTGCGCTTGTCGCGGCACACCTTGCACCGCTTGGGCTCGTTGGTGAAACCCTTGCGCGCGTAGAACTCCTGATCGTCGGCCGAGAAAAGAAAGGTTCCCCCACAGTCGACGCAAGTGAGGTTCTTGTCCGTGTATTGCTGCATCATGAAATTTACAGATCTCCTGGGTTTAATCCCCTGGCCGGGCGGTTGTCCGCTCCGGCAAAAAAAATGATGAATCGAATGCACACGCTGATGGGCCGGCGCTTCGCGCCGGTTCAAAGGTGTCTCTAGGACCGACCCCCTTTCGGACGGCCGAACGCCTGCCCGCGAGGGCGCACGGATGGGGGAAGGAAAAACATAAAGGCGGCGATTGGAATGTGCGGGGTCTTCGTAAAGCTGCGGGAAAGTAGCACGGAGATTCCGGAGCTTGCAAGGGGAATTTGTAAAAGCTTCCCTGTCCCCCGGTGCCGGGACCCTGTCCCAAAGGACAGGACTGGCTCAAGCCCTGTCTTTGGAACGGTTTAACTCTCTCCGACGACCCCCTGGGTGGGCGAAGAGGCCGTCGCGTAACGTTTCTTCGGAATGCGCCCCGCCAGGTACGCGTCGCGCCCCGCCGTCACCGCGTCGCGCATCGCGCGGGCCATGCGCACCGGATCGCGCGCTCCCGCGATGCCGGTGTTCATGAGGACGCCGGCGGCCCCCAACTCCATCGCCACGCAGGCGTCCGAGGCCGTTCCCACGCCCGCGTCCACGATGACGGGAACCTTTGCGCGTTCCAGGATGATCGCGATGGAGTTGGGGTTCTGGATCCCGAGCCCCGAACCGATCGGCGCTCCGAGCGGCATCACGGCGGCCGCGCCCGCGTCTTCGAGCTTGCGGCAGACGATCGGATCATCCGAGGTGTAGGGAAAAACGACGAACCCTTCCGAGACCAGCGTCCGCGTGGCTTGCAGCAACGCGTCGTTGTCGGGCCACAGCGTCTGCTCGTCGCCGAGGACCTCGAGCTTGACCCAGTTGGACAGTCCGACTTCGCGTCCCAGGCGGGCGGCGCGGACCGCGTCCTCGGCCGTGTAGCAGCCCGCGGTGTTGGGAAGGAGGGTCATCGAGCGGGGGATGAAGTCCAGCAGCGACTCCTTCCCGCGGTCGGTCAAGTTCACGCGCCGGACCGCGACCGTGACGATCTCGGCGCCGGAAACCTCCAACGCCTCCTTCATCAACGCGAATGAGGCGTACTTTCCGGTGCCCACGATCAGGCGCGAGCGAAACAACCGCCCGCCGAAGAGGAAGGGGTCCGCGTCGGCGGCGGATGCCGGGGTCTCGAGGGTCGGGGTGGTGGCCATGGTGGAATCCTATTCCTCTCAGCCCGCGTTAATCATGGTCGACTCCGGCCGCCGCTCGGATCTTTTCCGCCGAATACTTCGTCATCGCTCCTCGGCGATGCGTTCCAGCATCGCCGTCGTCGCGCTTCCTCGTCTCGGCGAAAAATCTCTGTCGCGGACAAGTCGCGCCTGTGCCGGGCAGGCGCCCGTCTTTAAGAGTCTCCCCTCGCGCAATCATCTCTCCGGGTTTCGTCCGGGTGACCATGATTGATCCGGGCTATCCGATTCCTGCAGGAAAACGTTGTCGATGAGCCGCGTCTTCCCGAGGCGCACGGCCGCGGTCAGCGCCACCCCGGGAGCGACGGCCTCGACCCGGCGCATGGTCCGCGCGTCGACCGCCTCGACGTGCTCGACCGCGAAGCCCGCCGCCTCGAGCTGAAGCACGGATTCCTCCTCAAGACGCCG
>JBDTXY010000138.1:0-7201 GCA_040005945.1 Acidobacteriota bacterium | reverse complement strand
CGGTGCCCCGAAAGTTTCGCCACGGACGCGCGCGCCTCGGTGGCGTGGGCTCCCTGGGCCGCTTGCGCCAGATACCGTTCGTACAGGGACTCGGCGTGCGCTGACTCGCCCGATCGCTCGGCGTTGCGAGCCAGATAGAAGCTCGCCTCCACCGACCCGGCCTCTTCGGCGCGCTGCCATTGCTCCTGCGCCTCGGCCTCTCGGCCCGGCTGCCGGGTCAGCAGGAGCGCCAACCGCTCGAGCGCCGAGGCCCGTCCCGGCGCCGCCGCGATCGAGCGCCGCAGCGCTTGTTCGGCCGCCGCCAGCTCGCCGCGCCGCTCGTGGATGGCGCCGGTCAACTCCGGAGCCGCGGCCAGCTTGGGATCCAGCCTCTCGGCCACGGCCAAGTGCTCCAGCGCCTGGCGGTCGTCGCCCTGATCGGCGTAGACCCGCGCCTTCTTCCATTCTTCCGCCGCGAGCGAGGAGCTCTGGCGCTCCGGAGCCGCCCCGGTTTCGGCGGGCTCCGGAGTCAGGTTCAATCGGGCGGCGAGCTCGGCGTGCAGCCGCTCGGTCTCGGCTTTCTCGGACGCCGACGCGCCGGCGCGCCAGGCATTCAGCCGCTCGAGCGCCTTCTTGGGATCGCCCCACTGGGCCCAGCGCTCCGCCGACTGCCGCTGCAACGTCTGCAGGTCGGGGCGCAGGGCCACGGCGCGATCCAGCAGCTCCAGCGATTCGGCCTTGGCCACCCGATCCGGGGTCTCCCACAGCAGGTTGGCCAGGGGCACGATCGCTTCGAGACGCTCCGGATCCGCGGCCAGAGCCAGCCGGTAGTCGCGCACCGCGTCGGTGGTCCGGCCGTCGCGCACGTCCAGCGCGCCGGCGGCGAGCGCGGCATCCGCGTAGCCCGGGTCGATGCGCAGCGCGAGGCTGAACTTCGCCCGCGCGATGCGGCCGTCGCCGCGGGCCAGCGCGGCCTTTCCATCCGCCAGGGCGAGCCGGGCCTCCGCGGGAGGAACGTGGGCCTTGGGCGCCGAGAGCGCGGTCGCCCGCGTGGCGACATCGAGCTGCTTCAACCGCGGCCCCACCCATCGCGTGTCCTCGCCGTTTCCTTCCAGCGACCGCAGGTGCCGCTTGTAGTGCGCGGCGGCCGACGCATAGTCCGCGCGCGCCTCGTCCCTTCGGGCCAGAACCAGCCAGTCCAGCGGCGCGAGCTCTTCCGCGCCGCGCTCCGCGGCGTCGGCCAGCAGGTCCCCGGCCTCTTCGTCTTCGCCGGCGGCGGAGGCGAAATCGGAGGCGAGCAGCGTGTCGCGGACCGTCGGTCCCAACCCCCGCGCGCGGCGCAGCAGCCGTCGCGCGGCTCGCAGATTCTCGCTCGAGTTTCCGCCCGGCTGCGCCAGCAGGTGGATCGCGTCGCGCAGGAGCGAGGCGCTGTCTTCCGGAGCGGCTTGCCCGGAGGAATCCACACAGGGGGTCGGACGGGGCTCAGGCTCCTGGGCGGCCGCGCCGGCGGCCAAAACTCCCGCCAAGAGGGCCGCCGGTATGCGTCTCATCGCTCCCCCCTCACGGAAAGGCCGAGGCGGTTGAACCGCAGACGCACGGCGCGCGCCTGCGCCGGGGATCCGGTCATTTGCTCGGCCATGCCCTCGAAGCTGCCCTTGGCTTCGCGAAAGAAGCGGCGAAAGACTTCGCGCTCGACTTCGCGCCGAAACCCCGCGACGGACTTGGTCTTCGGCCGATCGATCACGATGCGATCCCCCGACTCTTCGCTGATGCGGGCGCCGGCTAAGAGATCAAACACCAGGCGCGCGTCGATGGGAAATACCGCTCGGCCCGCCGCATCCAGGCGGGGAGCCATGCCCCCGTATACGGCCGTGGCGAGCGCGTCCACCAGTACCATGTCGAACTGCCGAATGTTACCCGGCCAGGGATGCCGGACCATCGCCGCCCAGGCCTTTCGCGGCAACGTGAACAGGACGGCGGGCTCTCTCGCGTCGATGTCGCCTTGCCCGAGATCGAGCCGGCGCGGCCCGCTGGGGTCTGCCCCGACCGCGCGGACGGCCGCGGAGATCTCCCGCTCGTTGGCCTGGTCCGCGAAGAATCCGGCCGCCGCAAAGCGAGCCAACGCCGGAAGATCCATCCGACGCTCGGACAGCGCGGGTAGCTCGAGACGCAAGACCGGGTTCAAGCGCATGAGCAGATCGGAGCGAAACTTCCCCTCGGCCACGCGAGCCGTGAGGTCGACGTTGGCCGCCGCCACCACGCGGGCGGTGTGCGGCAACTCGCTCGCGGATCCGACCCTGCGGATGCGGCCCTCGTTGAGGGAGGTCAGCAGCATCTTCTGCGCGTCGGAGGACAGGTTCTCGATCTCGTCCAGAAAGAGCGTGCCCCGCGCCGCCGCCTCGAAGACGCCGGCGCGATCCACGGCGGCTCCGGTGAACGCGCCGCGCACCACGCCAAAGAGCGACGCGGGCAGCAGGCCTTCCGGAACCGTGGCGCAATCGAACGCGATCAACGGCCCGGGCCGGCCCGATGCGGGATGGAGCACTTCGCGGACGAGGATGTTCTTTCCCGTTCCCGTGGGCCCCGTGACCAGCAGCGGCATGGGAGTCGGCGCCAGCGCGAGGACGCGCCGGCGCAGCTCCCGCATGGCAGGGCTCGACCCCCAGAAGAAACGTCCGGTTGCGGGGGGAGCCTCGCGCTCCGCGAGGGCGCGGCGCAGGAGCCGGAGCACGTCCTCGGCCGCCGCGGCGTCTTCGCCGACGGCGTAGGTCAGAGCGTCGGCCCGGAGCCGCGCCGCTTCCTCTTCGAACGGGATGTCCTCGTAGGCCGTCGTCAGAACCACCGCCAGGTCCGGCGCCGCGCGACGCAAGCGCTCCAGGATGAATAGACCCTGCCGCTCGCGCCGCTCCTGCCGCAGCCGCCGCGCCGCGGCGTTGTCGCCCAGCGGCCGGAGGTCCGGCAGCAGCTCTTCGTCGGAAATGTCGAAGCGCAGGTCCAGCACGACCGCGTCAGGCCGCCGGCGCGCATCCGTCAGAAACCCCTCGGCCTCCCGCCAGGACCGGGCGTGGAACCGCCGCGCATCGGAGGCGACCCCGACGTCCAGAAGCTCGAATTCGTCGGGACTGCGGGCCAGGAATTCCGCGGTCCGGGACTGGTCATCGATGACCAGGACGCGGGGCAGACGTCGGCGGACCACGGTCAGCGTTCCCGAGAGCGAGCACCGACGGCCGCCGCGTCCCGCAGCGCGCGGCTCTCCCGCGCCACGACGCGGCTCGCGTCGTCGAGGACGCTCAAGTCCGACGCCTCGAGATCGGCCAGCCGCGGCAAAGCCGCGCGCATCGCCTCGATGGCTTGCGCGATCGCCGTGACGTGCAGACCCAAGGCGGGGGCGAACTCGAAGAGGCTGCCCGTCTCCTGCCTCCAGGCGTCGAAAATCTCGACCGCGCCGACGGCGCCGCTCGGGCCGCGCCGGGTGCGAACGAGGTCCGACTCCAGCCGCTCGCGCAAGGCCGCGACCGAGGATTCCGTGACGGCCGGAGCCAACCAACGGACGGATTTGCCCAAATCGTGGCACAGCCGCGCCGCGGCCTCGCGCCTGCGCTCGGCGATCGAAAGTAAAGAGCTGGGGGACACGCCGCCATTATCGCCCGCCGCAGTAAATATTCAAAAAGGATTATGAATATCTGAAATGAAGCACTGTTGATGGCGGTAGGCCCGCCGGCCGGGCGTTCCGAGGGCACGGGTCTTGATCTCTGTCCGTGCGGCGGCCAATACGGCGGCCAAGGAGGACGACATGGAATCCAGCGGTTTTCGATCCCCCGGTGACGAGTCCGACACCCCCGCCAAGGAGTCCCACCGCCTGCGCGATCTGTTGGGAAACCTGCCCCGCACGCGCCTGACGTTTCCGCGCCTCCCGACGCGGCGCATGCTCCTGTTTGCGCTTCTGCTCATGGCGCTCTGGACGGGCCACCGTCTTCTCAAGGGCAGCTTCCAGCCCGTGCCTCCCGGAACGGTCGGCGTCTGCGTCAGCCGCTTCACGGGATCGATCCGCGTCCTTCCTCCCGGCACCCATTTCCGGCCGCCGACGCTCTACGAGATCCACCGGGTTCGCATCTCCGACCAGCTGCTGACCGGAGAAGAGGGCACGTTCAGCATCTCCACGAAAGAAGGGGTCGCGGCGCGCCTCTCGATTCAGGCCCGCTGGGCCATCGACCGAAACTCCCTCTCGACCCGCTGGGCCGCCTTGCCCCCGGAGCCCGGCCGGGAATTGGTCGGGCCGATCGTCGCCGCGGCGTTCCGCGCGGCCGCCCCGGGTTACGAGGTCGCCTCCCTGATCTCCGAAAAGCGCGAGGAGTATGCGGCCGCGGCCGCTCGCAACGCGCGCCAGCGGCTGGCCGAAAGCGGCATCGTGCTGAAGGAGGTCCTCATCGGAAACATCACGCTGCCCGAGGACTTCGAGCGCGGCCGCGTCGCCATGGTCGATGAGATCCAGAAGACCGAGCGCATGGACGTGACGCTCAAGCTCAAGACGAAGGAAGTCGAACAGACGCGCCTGGAGGCGGAAGCGCAGAAGGCCAAGCAGCTCCAGCAGGCCGAAGCCGCCGCGCAGCAGCGCGTGATACAGGCGCGCGGCGAGTCCGACGCGATGAAGTTCATCCTCACGCTCAAGGAGAAGGAAATCCAGCAGAAGAAGCTGGAAGCGGAGGCGGACCGCGAGACGCGGGTGCAGCGCGCGAAGGCCGATTCCGAGATTGCCCGCATCGCGGCCGATGCCGAAGCCGGGCGCCGCAAGACCATGGCCGACGCCGAGGCGTACTCAATCCGAAAGACCTCCGAGGCGCAGTTCGAGAATCTCCAGCGCGAGGCCGAGCTGGTCTCGGCACACCCCTTGATGATCCCCAAGACTTTCGCGGACCGCATCTCGGACAAGGTGCAAGTGATCCTGACGCCGACGATCGGCGGGGAAGCGTTCACCGACGAAGTGGTCCGGCGAGCGGCCGGCAAGGCATCCGCCGGAGGGGCGACGAAGGCGGCTTCATCGCGGACACCGTCATGACAGACCGCGCCGCAACCATCACCGTGACTTGGAGGAGAAACGCCATGCGCCGCAAGAACCGCTGCTTCGCGTCAATCCTGTCGCTGGCGGCCGGCCTCATCGCTCCGGGCGTCGCGCCGGCCGCGGTCGCCCCTTTCGATCCGGCCGCCACACCGGCGGGCTCCGAGCTCTTCGCCATGCCGCGGCAGGCTCTGTTGTTCGACCGGCCAAACGCCGGCGGAAAGGTCGTCGCGAAGCTGGAGTCGGGCACGCACCTTCGACTGCTCCAGGCGGGAAGCATCTTCTTCAAGGTCGAGGTCGTCGGCCAGGCAACCCCGTCACCGCGAGTTGCCGGTCCGTCCAGAGGCTCCGCCGAAAACGCCGGCGTGGCCACCGGATACATCGCGGCCGACGCCGCCGCCGTCTTCGTTCCGGGAGCCGAGGGTGTGGCCGCCATGGTCTCTCTCGGGACGACCCTCTCCAGGATCGCCGCCTATCGCACGGTGGGCGCGGCGCTCTTGCTCCGGGGCACGCAGCGCCTTCGCGAAAACGGAACGCCCGACGCGAGCCTCGAGCTGCTCCTGGGCGAAACCGCGGAAGCCCTGGCGCGCGACCACGGGCGATTCCCGACGGGCCTGGCGTGGACCCAGCGCCCCTGCCGCTCCGCGCAGCCTTGCATCGCCTACTCCGGCGACGCGTTTGCGCGCGCGCTGGAGCTTTCCTCGGACCCGCATGCCGTGGGACTCGAGCGGGTGCGCGAGCGCGCACTGGTCGGGATGCTCCGGTCGCGATTCCCGGAGCCCTCCGACACGCTGACGCTCCTGTGGCAGGAGACGGCCGCGTGGCTGGACTTGACCGAGACCGCGCAAGATGCCGTGGCGGTGCGCGTTTCCTCGGACCGGCTCGGGATCGCCTCCCTCTCCCTGGGCCGGTACCTGCTGGCGACCGGCAAGCTGGACGAGCTTTCGCAGGTCGAGGTTCGCGTCCGCAGGGCGGCCCTCCGCGTCGCGGCGAAGCTCCCGGGTCCGCGCGAGTCGGCGAAACTCTTCTCCCGCGCCGAGCTGTTGCGGGCGATGCGAGGCAACGGCTCGGGCGCGTTCCCCCAGGAGGCCCGGGTTCGGTCGGGCGAGGATTGGGTGGTGATTCGGATCGACGGCAGCCTGGGCGCTTTAGCGCTCACCCGGCGCCTCGAAGGGCAGCGGTCGACTCCCGTGCTGCGCACGCTCCGTGCCGTCCCGGTCCTTCCGCTGCCTGGGTCGCTTCGGCTCTCCCCAGACGGACGCACCGCGGCCTGGATCGAGGTCGCGAGCCCTTCGCGTTTGATGCCCGTCCTGGCGGCGCTGGATCCGGATGAGCCCGCGCGCGAGATCGGAATCCTGGCGGCCGGACGCCCGCTTCGCGACCGGAGCCTGGAGCACGTTCTGACGTCCCTCGAGCAGTTTTCCGCAGACAGCCAGCGGCTGGGATTTTCCATGCTCGCCTGGAATGAGGTCCCGGGGCCCAAACCCCGGCTCCTGGTCGTATCCTCCGCCACCGGCCAGATCGTGCTGGAAACCTCCAACCGAAAGAAGGCCTTCCGCAAACGCACCCGGTAGGGGATCGGCCAAATTGGGCCGTTCCGGCCCTCCGAGCCGCGATTCCCGACCGGTCCCAAAGTGAGATAATGCGCGTTTCTCCGGGCCATGCGGCATCACGATCATCACAGAAGGACTCTTAATGAAACGCATAGGCATTCTGTTCGGCCAGGAACGCTCCTTTCCGCTGGCGCTGGTGGACCGCATCAATCGCGCGGGCGCCGACGTCGTGGCGGAGCCGGTCTCCGTCGGGGGGATCGCGCTGGAAACCCCCAAGAAATATGACCTGATCCTCGACCGGATCAGCCAGGACATCCCGTTCTACCGCGCGATCCTCAAGAAGGCGGTCATGGACGGCACGATCGTCGTCAACAATCCCTTCTGGTGGTCGGCCGACGACAAGTTCTTCAACAACGTCCTGGCGCGGCGCATCGGAGTCGCGGTGCCGAAGACGGTCATCCTGCCCTCCAACCAGCACCCGCCCGACACGACCGGCGATTCGATGTCGAACCTGGTCTTCCCGCTCGAGTGGGAGGAGATCTTCGCGCACATCGGCTTCCCCGCCTACTTCAAGCCCTACTCGGGCGGAGGTTGGAAGAAGGTCTACAAGGTT
>JBDTXY010000137.1:0-7234 GCA_040005945.1 Acidobacteriota bacterium | reverse complement strand
GCGGCTACGTTTCGGCCGACAAGAACTTCGACGACGACATGGGGATCGGCTACATCCCAATCGACTCGGTGCACTCTCCGGTGCGCCGCTGCAACTACCACGTCGAGGCGGCCCGCATCGGCCAGGCGACCGACTACGACCGCCTGGTGCTGGAAGTCTGGACCAACGGCACGATCTCGCCGACGGACGCCGTCGGCCTGGCGGCGACCCTCTTGCGCGATCACCTCACGATCTTCGTCAACGCCGAGCACGAGACCGCACTCGAAGGGGCCGGGGACGGCGAGCTGCCGGAGAATCTGGCGGAGTACCTCAACAAGTCGGTCGACGAGCTGGAGCTCTCGGTTCGCAGCGCGAACTGCCTCAAGAACGCCGGGATCCGGACGATCCGCGACCTTGTGCAGCGCACCGAAAAAGACATGCTCGAGACCAAGAATTTCGGCCGCAAGTCCTTGAACGAGATCAAGGACATCCTCCGCCCGATGGGCCTGTCCCTGGGGATGGAGATCGAGCCCGTCGAAGCGAAGAGCGAGTAATACGCCATGCAGCACAATCGAGCGGGGCGCAAGCTCCGTCGCAATACGGCCCATCGGTTGGCGATGTTCTCCAACCAGCTGGCCTCCCTGATGACGCACGAGCGCATCCAGACGACGATCAGCAAGGCCAAGGAGCTCCGGCCCCTGGCGGAGCGCCTCATCACGACCGCCAAGAACGACGGCGTGGCGGCCCGACGGCGGGTGGCCCGGTGGATCCCCGACCGGACGACGGTGGCGCGCGTCTTCGAGACGATCGCGCCCCGGTTCGTCGACCGGCCCGGCGGTTACACCCGGATCCTCCGCCTGGGCGCGCGCGAGGGCGATGCCGCCGAGGCCGCGATTCTGGAGTTCGTGGACTACAAGTTCGAGCCCAAGGAAAAGGCGCCGCGCAAGGAGTCCCTGTCGGACCGCGCCCGCCGGGCCTCCGGCGGCCGGGTCGAGACCGTGCGCAAGGAAAAATCGGAAGGGGAGTCCGGAACGGAGCCCCGCGAGGGCGGCCAAAAGGCGGCGCGCAAGAGCGCCGGGCCCAAGGCCGAGCGGGTCAAGCCGGCGGCCAAGACGGCTCCCAAGAAGGGTCCGTCGCGGACGGGTCCGTCCAAGCGTGGTGCCTGAGAACTGTCAGCCTTCAGCTGTCAGCCGTTGGTCGGAGCCGGATCCTCGTCTGGCTGAGCGCTGACCGCTGACGGCTGAGAGCCTGAGGCCGTCAGTACTGCGCCGCTACCGCCTGGCGGCCCTGGTCTGGGGCCTGTTCATGCTGGCGCTGACTTCCTGGCCGTCGCCGCCGGAGGTCCCGGTCGTCTCGTCGATCCCCAACTTCGACAAGCTCGTCCACGCGCTGCTCTACGGCGTCGAGGGATTCCTCCTGTGCCGGGCCCTGTCCCGGCCGGGAGAGACGCGCTCGCCGTGGCTGCGCGCGCTGGCCGTCGGGGGCCTACTGGCGGTGTGGGCGACGTTGGACGAGATCCATCAGATCTGGATCCCGGGGCGCTCGATGGAGGGATCCGACGTTCTGGCGGACACGGTCGGGGGAGTTATCGGGGCATGCGTGGCCGCACTGCGCTCGCAGGTTCCGCCTTCTCCTCGACTTTCCGATACCCCCCGGAAGGCAGGTCCTCCAGGACCTGGACGATCCCCGACGGCCAGTAAACCGTGAGCTTTCGGATCGCCTCCTCCGATCCGAGACCGAAGACGACCCGGGGATCCGAAGAGGACAGGTAACTGTTTCCGGCCTGCACGAAGCGAGTGAGCTTTCGGCCCGTCGGGGTCTCCGCCACCAACCGTGATCCGATCCCCTGCCGGTTGGACTTGCGGCCGACGAGCTGGACGCCGACCCAGTGGCCGCCGCCCCCGTCGTTGCGCAGCAGCTGCAGCGGGCCCCCGGAATTGGAGACCGCGACGTCCGGGTCCCCGTCATTGTCGTAGTCGGCGACCGCCGACCCGCGCCCGACGTACTCCGGGGAGAACCCCGGCCCGCACGCGCGTTCGCGGAAGTGGCCGGTCCCGTCGTTCCACATCAGGAAGGCCTTCTCCGCGTAGGTCGATCCCTGCCGCGTGGGGCGCTCGAACGTGTGCCCGTTGGCGATGAAGGCGTCGAGGTCCCCGTCGTTGTCCACGTCGAGGAGGTTCAGGCCGAAACCGACGAAGTTCACGGCGGGCGGCCCGAAGCCGGACGAAAGGGAGAGATCCTCGAACACGTCCGACCCGAGGTTGCGATAGTACTCGTTGGTCTCGCCCTCGAAGTTCGCGACGACCAAGTCCGGCAGACCGTCGCCGTCGAGATCCCCGGCGTCGACCCCCATCCCTCCCTGGGGATTTCCCTGCGCGTCGAATCCTGTTCCCGAAACCACCGAGACGTCTTCGAATCGCCCGCCGCCCAGGTTATGGAAGAGGAAGTTCGTGGTCTCGTCGTTGGCGACATAGAGGTCGAGCTTCCCGTCGAGGTCCACGTCCACGAAGACCGCGCCGAGGCCGCGGCCAACCGCGGCCCCCAGGCCGGCTCGCCCCGTGATGTCCTGGAATCCGCCGCCGCCGGCGTTGGCGAAGAGGAGGGGAGACGTACCGGGGTACATCATGGGGTAGCAGTAGGCGCGCTTTCCCGTCGCGGGGTCGCCGCAGAAGAGCTTGTTCTCGTTGCGGTCGTCGACGTACCGCGCAAGAAACAGATCCAGGCGGCCGTCCCCGTCCACATCGCCCCAGGCCGCCGCCGTGACGAAGCCCTTCACGCCTTGCAGCCCCGACTCTGCGGTGACGTCGGTGAATGTGCCGTCGCCCTTGTTGCGATACAGGATCACGCCGCCCCAGTTGGTTACGAGCAGATCCACCCAGCCGTCTGCGTCGAAATCCGCGGCATAGGCCCCGAGGCCGTACGCCCCGTCGTGGAGCTTCGCCCTGGCCGTCACGTCGGTGAACGTGCCGTCGCCGCTGTTTCGGAAGAGCCGGTCCTGCGCGCGCGGGCTTCCCGAGGGGGGAAACGGGCCCGACTGGACCACGTAGAGATCCATCCACCCGTCGTTGTCGTAGTCGAGCCAGGCGAGCCCGGAGCCCATGGTCTCGGCCATGTGGTGCTCGCGCGTGGTTCCACGATCGTGCGTGAAGGCGAGACCGACCTGGGACGCCACGTCCACGAATTGAGCCGGGCAGCCGCCCGCGGCCGGGGCGAGGGCGAGCAACAGCGCGATCACCGCTTCTCCTGCGCCCGCGCGCGCTCGGCGGCCAGCAGCGCCTGAATCCTGAGCTCGTCGGGCTGGAGCTCCCGCGCGCGCTCGAGAGTCTGAATTGCTTCGCGGTGGCGGTTCAAGCGGGAGAGCGCTCGCGCCCGGCCCGTCAGGACATCGACGCCCTCCGGAAGCGACTCGAGTCGCGCCAGCGCGGCGGCCGCTCGACCTTGCGAGAGCTCGGATTCCGCGAGCAGGATCTCGCTGCGCCGGGATTCGGTCTCGAACTGGAGTTGCGCGGCGCGGGCGTAAAGGGTGCGATAGACCGCGAGCTCCACTTCTCCCTCTTCCCGCCGCCCCTGCCGCACGAGGAGCCGCCCCAGGGCGTACCGCGGCGAGGCCAGGCCGGGAGACAGGCTCTTCGCCTTCGTGTAGGCCTCCTCCGCCTCCGCGAGCCGCCCGACGGCTTCGCGGGCTCGACCCAAGTCGAAGCTCGCGGAGGCGTCGCGGGGCGAGAGACGCGCCGCCGCCTCCAGCGGGATCAACGCCGCGTCGCCCTCGCCTTGGGATAGCAGAAGCCGGCCCAGGTCTCGGTGCAGGTTGGGAGCGTCGGGGTAGGCTCGGACCGCGGTTTCCAACGCCAATCGCGCCTCCTCGATCCGGCCGGCCTGCCAGAGGGCGTTCCCGAGGAGCCCGAGCGTCGCCGCGTCACCGACCCCGAGATCCCGGGCCCGGGAGAGCTGCTGCGCCGCGTCGAGGAATCGCTGCTCGTCGAAGAGCGCTCGCCCGTAGCGGACGCGCAGCTGCCCAAAGTCGGGAAAATCCTCCAGCGCCGCGGCGGCGATCTGGCCGCCCCGCCCGTTGTTCCCGAGGGACCAGAGGTGCTCCGCGAATCCCAGACGCAGATCCCGGCGACCCGGCTCCCGAGCGAGGAGCCGCTCGTAGACCGCGGTGGCGCGCTCGTCCCCCGAAGCGGCGTACGAGTCTGCCAGGGCCTCCAGCGGGCCGAGCTCTTCTGGCTTGAGTGAGAGGGCCTTCTCGAACTCGCGGGCCGCCTCGAGGTTTCGGCCGGCGGCCCGGAGGGCCAGTCCGTAGATGAAGCGGGCTTCGGCGCTCCGCGGTCCGAAGGCGGCCGCCAGGCGCCCCGCATCGACGGCCTCGCGGAGCTTTCCCTGCGGCAGGAGTGCGAGCACGAGGTTCCCTTGCGCACGGGAGTTCGACGGTTCGGATTTCGCGATCTCGCGCAGGATGGTTTCGGCGGCCGCGAAATTCCTCTGCTCGAGCAACTTCTCGGCCCGGGCGAGCTCGTCTTGGTTCGCCGGCGAGGCAGCGAGGATGAAGGCGAAGAGCAGCGGCATGGCCCACTCCGGACGCCCGCATTCTATTCGGGAGTCGAGGGCACGGACCGCCTGGCGGAGCCTATTTCTTGAAGAACCCGCCGCTCTGGGCGGCCGCGGGCTTCTGGCCGCCCTCGGCCAGCACCAGGCGCTGATTGAGCTCCTTGATGCGCTCGTTGAGCTGGGCGATCTTCTGCTGGTACTCGCGGTTCACCCGCTCGTTGTCGCCCTTGAGCCGGTTGACCTCGCTCTCGGTGTCCGCCAGGATCTGGTCTCTGCCCTCGACGGCGCGGCGCTGCTCGCGCAATTCGATCTGGTACTTCCCGACCTCCTCGTCCTTCTCGGTGAGCCGGAGCTTCCACTTGTCCTCTTGCTCCTCGTAGAGGCGCTTGATCTCGAGCAGCTGAGTGATCTGCGAAAAATCGCCGTCGGAAGCCATGAGTCCACCTCGCTGGTTTTCTTCGATCTGCGGGAAGAGCTTGCGGAGCTTCAGGGACAGGTCTTCGGGGTCCGTCGAGAGCTCCATCGCCTTGGCATAGGTGATGCGCCGGTTCACCAGCAGCGCGATGAGGGATTGATTCATCGACTGCATCTTGTAGTAGTTAACCGAGTTCTCGATCTCCTCGTGGATCTCCTTGACCTCGCCGTTCATGATGTGTTTCGCGATCTTGGGCGAGTTGATCATGATCTCGACCACCGGTGCGCGCCCCAAGCCGTCGGAGGTCTCGATCAGGTTCATCGAGACGATGGCCTGAAGGACGATGGACACCTGGGAGCGCACCTGCGCCTGCTGCTCCTGCGGGCAGGAGTCGATGATCCGGTCGATCGACTGCGCGGCGCTGTTGGTGTGAAGGGTCGAGAAGACCAGGTGCCCCGTTTCGGCGGCGGTGATCGCCGTCTGCATCGTGTTCCAATCCCGCATCTCGCCCACCATGATCACGTCCGGATCCTGCCGGAACATGTTCTTCAGGGCCTCGTTGAAGCTGGGCGAGTCGGTGGAGACCTCCCGCTGGGAGACCGCCGCCTTGCCGTCGGCGAACAGGAACTCGATGGGATCCTCGATCGTGACGATGTGCACGGGACGCTTCTCGATGACCGAGCGCATGATGCCGGCCAGCGACGTGGACTTGCCGGATCCCGTCGGGCCCGTGATCAGGACCAGTCCCTTGGGCAGGTGCACGAAGCTCTCCAGGACCTCCGGCAGGTTCAACTCCGTGATGGACGGGAGCTTGAAGGGAATGCGCCGGAAGACGGCGGCGAAGGAGCCGCGCTGCACGAAGATGTTGCAGCGGAATCGGGCGACTCCGGTCAGCCCGTACCCCACGTCCACGGACTGGTTGCGCTCCAGGCGCTCCCGCTGGGCGGGGGTCAGGATGGCCAGGAGCATCTCCTCCAGGTCTTTGGGCTGGAGGGTGTCGGCGTTCAACGGGATCAGTCGCCCCTTGATCCTCAGGAGGGGCGGGCGCATGGGCTTCAAGTGGAGGTCGGAGGCCTCCTTCTTCGCCATGAACTTGAGCAGCTCAGCCAGTGTCAATGTGCAGAGATTATAGCCGGTGCGGGGCGTTTGGGACCTGTCCGGTCAGCCAGTTTCGCGCTTCCCGGCGATTGCGCACGGTTCCCATGGCCGCTGCCAGGCGCAGTTGCGCCAGCAGCGCGCCGACTTGGGGGCCTGGCGCGATTCCGACCCACCGCACGACATCGTCGCCCGTAACGGGCACGCGCGCGCGCGGAAGCCGCGTCATGCGCCGCAGCCGAGAAGCCAGCGGCTTCAGTCGAGGGGAACCCAAGGCCAACAGGCGGAGGGCTTCGGGCGCCAGATCGCCCGCTTCCAGAATCCACTGCCAGGCGTCCCGGCGATCCTTCACCCTGCGCGCCGAGTCCGCCAGCAGCCGCAACCGGGACACCTCGTCGACGTCGCGGCGGGGCGCGCGCAGGTCGCGGAGCCAGCGTCGGGTCTTGCGCGGCGAAAGCGAGAGCCCCGCGGCCAGGCGAGCCAGGCGCAGTCGCCGGCGCTGCTGCGGCTCCAGGGCCCGGATCGCGCGGTGCTCCAGGACGGACAGCGACCGCACGGCGCGCGCGGCTTTGCCCTTCGAGAGCTTCAGGCGCAGAGCGGCCGGCAGGATCCCGGCGCGGCGCGCCCAGGACATCGCCGGCTGCGCGGAGGCCGCGCCCAGCAGCTTCCAAAGCTCGGCGGCCACGCGCTCGGGGGCGACGCGCCGGAAGCGCGGTGCGGCACGGCGGGAGGCGGCCAGAGTGGCGCGGTCAGGGGTCAGATTGCGCGTCGCCATCAGCCGCGCCGCCCGCAGAACGCGTAGGGGGTCTTCCAACAGATTGCGCGGGTGCACGCATCGCAGACGCCCTCGCGCAAGGTCTTTTCGGCCGCCGAAGGGATCCAGGAGCTCCCCCGAGTCCAGGGCCGCGGCGAGGGCGTTGACCGTGAAATCCCTCCGCTGGAGGTCCGCTTCGATCGTGCCGCCCTCGATCTCCGCGATGTCCAGCGGATCCTTCCCGGCAACCCGAAACACGCGCGGACCGGGCCGATCGCGGGAGATGAAGACGGCTCGGCCGAAGCCTTCCCGCTCGAGCTCGCGCGCCAGGCTCTCGGCATCGCCCGACACCGCGACGTCGATCTCGGGCACGGGCAGTCCCAGCAGCGCGTCGCGCACCGCGCCTCCCACGATCCAGGCGAGGGTGCCCACGCCCTCGTGAA
>JBDTXY010000136.1:0-7289 GCA_040005945.1 Acidobacteriota bacterium | reverse complement strand
CGGCCACGGCTTCGTATTTCTCGCGCTCGGAGGCGTAGACGACGTCCTGGTTGTCGGCGCGGATCATGGCCTGGTTGGTCGGAATGACGACGACCTCCAGCTTGTAGATCTGGTGAAACTCGGCGGCCTCGGTGTCCGCCGTGCCGGTCATGCCCGCGAGCTTGTCGTACAGCCGGAAGTAATTCTGCAGCGTGATCGTCGCGAGGGTCTGGTTCTCGCGCTCGATCTTGACGTTCTCCTTGGCCTCGACGGCCTGGTGGAGGCCGTCGGACCATCGCCGGCCCGGCAGCACGCGGCCGGTGAACTCGTCCACGATCAGGACCTGCCCCTCGCGGAGCATGTAGTCCACGTCCCGCTTGTAGAGCGTGTGGGCGCGGAGCGCCTGCTCGACGCCGTGTAGCAGGTCGATGTTCTGCAGCTCGTACATGTTGTCGATATTCAGGAACTTCTCGGCCTTGGCCACGCCCTCTTCGGTCAGCACGGCCGTCCGCGACTTCTCGTCGATCAAGTAGTCGCCGGTGGTGGTCTTGTTGCCGTACTTGTCCTTTTCCTCCGACCCCTTGGCGAGATGGGGGATGACGCGGTTGCAGGTGTAATAGATCTCGGTGTTCTCTTCGGAGGGGCCCGAGATGATCAGCGGCGTGCGGGCCTCGTCGATCAAGATCGAGTCGACCTCGTCGACGATGGCGTAGACGTGGCCGCGCTGGACCATGTTCTCCAGCTCGAACTTCATGTTGTCGCGCAGGTAGTCGAAGCCGAACTCGTTGTTCGTGCCGTACGTGACGTCGCAGGCGTAGGCGGCCTTGCGGTCGTCGTCGAGCAGGTTGTTTTGGATGCATCCCACGGTCAGGCCCAGGAACCGATAGATCTTGCCCATCCAATCGGCGTCGCGGCGGGCGAGGTAGTCGTTGACGGTGACCACGTGCACGCCCCGGGCGGTCAAGGCGTTCAAGTACACGGGCATGGTCGCGACGAGGGTCTTTCCCTCGCCGGTCTTCATCTCGGAGATCTTGCCCGAATGGAGCACCATCCCGCCGATCAACTGGACGTCGAACGGCCGGAGCCCCAGGGCGCGGACGGAAGCTTCCCGCGCGACCGCGAACGCCTCCTCCAGAAGCTCGTCCAGGATCGCCAAGCGCGCGTCCTTGAGGTCCTCCTCGTGAACGCCGTCCAGGGCCTTGGCGATCCGCTCCCGGAACTCGACGGTCTTGGCGCGCAGCGCGTCGTCCGACAAGGCGTGGATCGCCGGCTCCAGCGCGTTGATCCGCTCGACGCGCGGCAGGAGCTTCTTGATGTCCCGCTCGTGCTGCGTGCCGAAGACTCGGGCGAGGAGGCGATCGATCATATTTGAGGCCTAAACACTTCTCCCGGGTCAATTATTCACGATTTCGGGCTCGGAGGCGGGAGGACGGGGCCGAAAGGCGGATGCGAAGGGAAACGGAGCGCCGGGGCCGGCGCTCGCGGTCCCGCTTACCGGGACTCCAGGATGTACTCCAGAGGGTTGACGGCGCGGCCGTCCACGTGCACTTCGTAGTGGAGATGCGGGGCAGTGGAGCGCCCCGTCGAGCCCACGAGCCCGACGCGGTCGCCGCGGCGAACCGTCTGGCCTTCCGCGACCAGTGTCTCCTCGAGATGGCCGTACAGGGTCATGTAGTGATCGCCGTGCACGATCTCGATCGCCTTGCCGTATTCACCGGCCCATCCGCTGCGCAGCACCGTGCCGTCGGCCGTGGCCAGAACCGGCTCGCTGCGGGAAGTCGAGATGTCGACGCCTTCGTGGAACGCGGGCTGCCCGTTGAACGGATCCGCGCGCACGCCGAATCCGGAATTCAGAGCGCCGTGAACGGGCCACACCGTGGGGGTCGAGGCGATCCGCGCGGAGCGCTTGGAAAACTGCTCCTCGAGGAGGCCCAGCCGCGACGAGAGCCAGGCGCCCTGCTCTCCCAGGCCGGAGGCCGAGGCGGGAGCCGTGCCCGGCCCGCCCACGCCGCCCCGGGCCGAATCCGTCAACCCGGCGACAATCGCGAGCCGCCGCGTGCGGGCTTCGAAATCCGACAGCTGCTTGGAAATTCCGTCGATGCGTTGGTGCAGGACCGTCGTCGTGGAACGGAGCCGCTGGTTTTCTTCCATGGCCATCTGGTAACGGCGGTCGGTCCGCGACGAGGCGAAGAAGGCCCAGCCGAACGCCACGGCGGCCACCAGCAACGCCACGACCGCGGCGGCGCAAAGGCCCAGGAAACGCGTGGAGATCGTGAGCTTGCGGAAGCGCGCCCGCGCATGCGGAACGAAGATGATCGTGTTGTACTTCTTCAACGGCTCTCCTTTCTTCTCGCGGGCAAGCTTCGGGCGCGTACGCCAACGAGACCGGTGAGAAAGCCAGAGCAGGGATTCACTCCCCGCAGGTGAGCCGGATCCTACGGAGCCGGAGGGCGGGTGTCAACCTGCTCATCCGGGCAGGCGGAAAGCGGCGGCCGGCCAGCCGCGCGAAAGGACAATGCTTCGGCCAGGTGCGCGGCGGTCACCTGTTCCTCCGCCGCCAAGTCCGCGATCGTGCGCGCGACGCGCAGGGCGCGGTGGAGCGCGCGAACCGACAGGTGCAGCCGCGCCGCGGCGGATTCCAGAATCCGGCGCCCCGCGGCGTCGAGGCCGCAATGTTGCACAAGGCCCTGTGCAGAAAGGTCGGCATTCCGAAACCCCGAGGCTCCCGGCGCCCGCAGGGCGGCCCGCGCGCGAGCCGCCGACACGCGGGCCCGAACGGCCTCCGAAGATTCGCCGAGGCCGCCGTTCAGATCTTTCCATGGCACCGCGGCCATCGTAACGTGGAGGTCGATGCGATCCAGCAGAGGCCCCGACAATTTGCGCGAGTAGCGCCTCCGCTCCCGAGGATCGCAGGTGCAGGGCCGACGAAGATCGCCCAGAAATCCGCAAGGACAAGGATTCATCGCGGCCACGAGCAGGAAGTCGCTGGGAAAGATGTAGGCGCCGCCCACCCGCACGACCGTGACCCGCCGCTCTTCGAGCGGCTGACGGATCCCTTCCAGCGCATCGCGACGGAACTCGGGGAGCTCATCTAAAAAGAGCACCCCCCGGTGCGCCAGGGAGATCTCGCCGGGCCCCGGCCGCGCGCCGCCGCCGACCAATCCCGCCGCCGAGATTCCATGATGGGGCGCGCGAAAAGGCGGAGCGGCCACCAGCGAGGCGCCTTCCGCGACCGCGCCGGCCACCGAGTGAATCCGCGTGACGTCGATGGATTCGGCGCGGGAGAGCGGCGGAAGGATTCCGGGGAGCCGCCGCGCGAGCATCGTCTTGCCGGCCCCCGGGGGGCCGGTCAGCAGCAGATGGTGCCCGCCGGCGGCGGCGATTTCGACGGCGCGGCGCGCGATGCGTTGGCCCTGGATCTCCGCCAGCTCGCAGACCTCCGCAGCCTGCGGCTCGCCGCGCGGCGCCTGCGGCGCGATCGGAACCTCGCCGCGCAAGTGCTCGACGACGGCGGTCAGATGCGCGACCCCGATGACGCGGATGCCCTCGATTGCGGAAGCCTCGGCCGCATTGGCCGCGGGAACGACGATCTCCTCGAACCCGGCATCCCTCGCGGCTAAGGCCAAACACAGCGCGCCGCGCACAGCGCGGACCCGGCCGTCCAACCCGAGCTCTCCCACAAACACGCGGCGCATTGCGACGGCGGGCCGGACCCCGCAGAGCCAGAGCAGGCCGACGGCCACGGGCAGGTCCAGAGCGGCGCCGCATTTGCGGAAGTCCGCCGGCGCCAGGTTGACGGTCACGGCTCCCGAGGGGAGGGGAAAGCCTCCGTTCCTGAGGGCGGATCGGACGCGCTCGCGCGCCTCGCGCACCGTGGCGTCGGGCAGACCCACGATTGTGAAACGCGGCACTCCGTCGGAGGCGTCGACTTCCACGTCCAGCACGCGCGCTTCCAAGCCGAGCGTGGCCGCGGAGTGAATTCGGGCGAGCATAAGACCTCCTCGGAGCCGAGGGAGGCCTGATCGGAGGGGATGAGGACGGGAGCGATCTTAGCAGGAAGTTGTCAGTTCTCAGTTGTCAGTTATCGGTTCCGGACCCAAAACTGAAAACTGATAACCGACCACTGAAAACTACTTCTTCGCCGGAATCTCCAGTTTGTCGCCCGGCCGGATCGCGCCGCCGCCGAGGCTGTTGACCGCCAGGATCTCGGCGACGGTGGTGCCGTGCCGCAGGGCGATGCGGTAGAGCGTGTCTCCCGTGCGGACCCGGTAGCTTTTGGGGCGCGCGGCGGCCTGGGCCCGCGGCGGGGTGGCGCGCACGGTCCGGGCGGACGAGGACTTTTTCCTGGACGCCTTGACGGAAGTGCCCTTCGCGGACGCGCCCTTCGCGGCTGAGGCGACGCGTTCCGGAATCATGATCTCCTGGCCCCGCGAGACTTTCGAGCGCGGGTACAGCGCGTTGGCCGCGGCCAACGAGGCGACCGAAACGCCGTAGCGGCGCGCGATGCGGGGCAGAGTCTCGCCCTTGCGCACGACGTGCGTGCGGAAAGTTGGGGCCTTGGCCGTCGGCGCGGCGGAGAAGGCCAGCAGCACCGTTTCTCGCGTGCCGACGGGCACCCGCAGCTCGTAGCCCTCGGGCTGGCCGGGCGTGACGGAGGAGCGCAACTCCGGATTCAAGGCGGTCAGCTCGTCCAGCGTGAAGCTGGCGCCCTCGGCCAACCGCTCGAGTTGGACGGGCCGGCCCAGGCGGACGGTCTGGTATTCCATGGCTGCCTCGGGCGTCACGGCGAAGCCGTAGTGCGCGGGATCCTTGGAGATCAAGACCGAGGCGAGGAACGCGGGAACGTAGTTCTGGGTCTGGCGGCGGATCGCGCTGGTCTCGGCCAGCTGCCAGAAGTCCCGGGCGCCCGTGCGCTGCAGGGCGCGCATGATCTTGCCTTCGCCGGCGTTGTACGCCGCCATCGCCAGGTACCAGTCGCCGAACAGATCGTGCAGATAGGAGAGGTAGCGCGCGGCGGCGCGCGTGGATCGCTCCGGATCGCTGCGCTCGTCCACGATGCCGTTGGACTTCAATCCGTATTCGCGGCCGGTGCGGGGCATGAACTGCCAGATTCCGTGCGCGGCGCGCGGCGAGCGGGCATGGGGCAGAAACGAGGATTCGATGAACGCGATCCAGGCCAGATCGCGGGGCAGGCCCGCCTCCGTAAATACGCGCTGGATCATCGGCACGTACCGGCCCGAGCGGGACAGGCCCGCCGCGATCTTGTCGTGCAGCGCGGGACTCTGGAAGGCCGCGACGACGCGCAGCACCGCGTCGTTGACGACGACGGGCACGTCGGAATCCACGGCCGGCTCGGACGCGACGGCCTCGCGCGCCGTCGACATCGCCTCCTCGGTAGCTACCGGCGCCTCGAGGTCCGCCAGCTCCGGAGCGACCTGGCCGTGGGAGGTGCCCGCTTCCTCGGTGGCGCCGGCAAGAGCCTCGTAGCGTTGGATGCCCTCATAGAGCTCGTAGGAGAAACCCAGCATCGCGCCCGAGACCGCCGGGCCTCCGGCGGGGCGGACGGCCTGGATGGCCTGTTGAAAGTGATCGCGCGCGCACTCGAAGTCTCCGGCCAAGGCGGCATCCCGGCCCGCCTCGAATTCGCCGGTCGCGCGTCGCCGCGCCGCATCGTCCAGGGAGGGAGCCTCGGTCATGCGAGCCGATTGTTTCGGCGGCCGGGAGCCGGCGGACGAAGAGCATCCGATTGCGGTCAGGACTGCCGCAAACGCAAAAACTCCTCCCCGTCGGATCCGTTGGCCCCAACGCATGAAAAAAAGGGTAAACCGCTCCCCGGGGAATGCCAAGTCTTTTCGCCGCATGTCACGTGCGGAGGACAGGCTCAGGTGCGGACCGTCACCAATTTGGCCGGGCACTCTCGCTCGCGCGCAGCGGTCGCGCAGCAGCCCGATCCGCGAGCGCGACGCTTCACTTCCCCAGAATGTGGAACTTGAGGGACAGGAGAAGTTTTTGGATGTCGCTGCGCGACTGCAGTTCGATCGAGAAGGATTGCCCCTCTCCGATCTCCTTGCCCTGGCGATCCTCGAACTTGAGGCCCACGCGCACCTGGTGCCCCTGCGAGAGCTGCTGCCGCGGAACCTGAATCTCGAAGACCCTGTTGACCTCTTTGCGGTGGTTCAAGCTGCTCGCGAGCAGATCGTCCACCGAGATTCCCGTGTGGGCGCGGCGCGGCTTCTCTTCGGTCGGGGTCGCCGTCGACGTCTTGCGCAGCCTCTCGAGCTCCGCGAGGATGTCGATGTTGGAACGCACCTTGACGTGCCGCACCTCTTCGGTGACGGCCTTGGTCGGCTCCGGCTGCTCGGTCTCGGCGAAGGACACTTCCGCGATCTCCTCGGCGGCGCCCGGCTCTTCCGGCAGCGGGGCATCCAGCGAGTTGAGGGCCTGCTCGAACTCCTTGACCGTATCCACGTCGGCGGCGTCGAAGGACGTCGGCGGCGCATTGAGCTCGTGCGCCGCCATCGGCGCCGCTTCCGGACGCGCGTTGGCGAAGGTTCCGGGCTCGACCTCCAGCGCCTCGTCGAAATCGGGTTTCTGCGCGACGGCCGGATGCGGCGCGGGAGGCGGCGCCGGCGGCGGCGCGGGGGCCGGCGCGGCCGGCGGGGGAGCGGGGATGGGCTTGGGCGCCGGCTTCTCTTCGCCGAGCATCCGCTTCTTGAGCGAGCGCAGCGTGAGGCGCGAGATCGCCTTGAGCGTTTCGAAGACGCCCTGGCCCAGAACGGCGCACGCCTCGTAAGACTCGCACCGGCGATCCGCGTTGAGGCTCGCCTCGAGCTCCTCGACCGAGAGGATGTTGGCCAGGTCGCGCTTGTTGTACTGGAGGACCAGGGGAGTCTCGTCGAGCTTGATCCCGATCTCGGCGAGGTTCGTTTTCAGATTGGCCAGCGACTCGACGTTGGCATCCTTCATCGCCCGCTGGGAGTCGGCGACGAAGACCATTCCGTCTACGCCCTTCAACACGAGCTTGCGGGTCGTGTTGTAGAACACCTGGCCGGGCACGGTATAGAGCTGGACGCGGGTCTTGAAGCCGCCGATGACGCCCACGTCCAGGGGCAGCAGGTCGAAGAAAAGGGTTCGGTCCGTTTCCGTCTCCAGGGACACCATCTCGCCCCGGGAGCCGGGTGCCGTACGGCCATAGATGTGGTGGAGATTGGTGGTTTTTCCGCACAGACCGGGGCCGTAGTAGACGACCTTGGCCGCCATCTGCATCGTGGCGTAGTTGAAGAAAACCATGAGCCCCTTATACCGCGGCG
>JBDTXY010000135.1:0-7375 GCA_040005945.1 Acidobacteriota bacterium | reverse complement strand
CCCGTCGACGAGATCGAGAGAACGTCCGCCGGCGGCAGGCCCAGGGAACGGGACTCCGTGCTGTCCGCCCGCGTCGAGAACAGCTCGAGCGGCCGGCCGTCCCAGGCGGCGCTGTAGACGATCGTCTGGCCATCCGGCGCGAATCGCGCCGTGAGGACGGTGCCACGCTGGAACGTCAACTGCTTGAACTGCACGTCGGGAGAGGACTTTCCGGAGGCCATCCCGCGGACGAAGACTCCGGCAGCGACTCCGGCAAAGAGCGTGAGGACAGCCGGGAGGAGCCATCCTCGGCGCCGGGCCTTGGCGGGCTCGGCGGCATCGAGCGCGCCGGAGGCGGAGGTCTCGGTCAGGTGGTCGCGGAGGCTTTTCAAATCGCGCGCGAGATCCTTGGTCGAGGCGTAACGCTCCTCGGGATCCTTGGCGAGGCATCGCTCCACGATCCAGCGCACGGGAGCGGGAGCCTTCGGGGCCAACCGTGACAGCGGCTCGGGCTCCTCGCGGATGATCGCGACCAGCGTCTCGGCCCCGGTCTTCCGCTGAAACGCCTTCGTGCCCGTGGCCATCTCGTACAGGATCGAGCCCAACGAGAACTGATCCGAGCGGAAGTCGACGGGCTGGCCGCTGGCCTGCTCGGGCGACATGTAACCGGCCGTGCCCAGGACCGTGCCGGGCTCCGTCGGCGCCGCGATCGCCGTGGGCAGGACGGACTGTCCTTGCGACACGGGCTCGGTCAGCTTGGCCAGGCCGAAGTCCAGGATCTTCGCGAAGCCGTCTTTGGAGACCATGACGTTCTCGGGCTTCAGATCCCGATGCACGATCCCGGCCCCGTGCGCCTTGGCGAGGCCCTCGGCGATCTGGACGGCGAGATCGAGAAGCTTCTTCGTCGGAAGCGGCTCGGCCGCCACCAGCTCGCGCAGCGTCTTGCCCTCGACGAGCTCCATGGCGATGTAGGTCGTGCCCTCGGCTTCGCCGATGTCGTAGATCGTCAGGATGTTCGGATGGTTCAGAGCCGACGCCGAGCGCGCCTCCTGTTCGAAGCGCTGCCGGCGGTCCGGATCCGCCGCGGTCGCGGCGGGGAGCACCTTGATCGCGACCTCGCGCGCGAGCCGGCTGTCTCTGGCCCGATATACCTCGCCCATCCCGCCCGCGCCCAGAGGCGCGAGGATCTCGTAGGAGCCCAGGCGAGATCCGACCGCGAGAGACATGGCTCTACTTCAATCCCTTCACGAGGAACAGGTCGTCGAGCTGGCGCCGGTATGAATAGACGTAGGAATTGCCGTCCGGCGCAATGAGAATCGGGCCGATCGAGAGAACGCCGGCGGGATCGGGCGGAGTCAGTTCCTTCCACAGGCGCCGGGCGCCGGTCGCGATGTCGCAAACCTCGATGCGTGCCGGCATCGTCGTCTTCCCGACGTAGAGAGAGCGGCCGTCCGCCGTCCAGCCCCAGTTCGTCTCGCCCGCCACCCCGGAGGGGAGGACGCGCGGCTCGCCACCGGCGCTTGGGAGCAGGGAGATTTTCCCGTCGGGCCCGCTTGCGGCGATCCAGAGACCGTCCGGGCTCATCGCGCGCGCTCCCGAGAGACCGAAGCCTTCCGCGGTGATGGGCTTGGGCTTGCCCCCTTCGATGTCCTGCACGAACAGTCTGCCGGCGTGGCCCGGCTCGTTCGCCCACAGCAGGAGCCGTTTCCCGTCCGGATAGAACTGAGCCCACTGGAAGACGAGGCCGCTCTTCGGAAGAACGCGCGGGCTTCCAGCACCGGTGGGAATGAGTGTGAGCAGATCGGCTTGCGGGTTCGTGGTGACGGCCCAGAGACCGTCGGGCGAAAGCCCGAAGCCCTTCGCCCGCGCCAGTTGCACCGCCGCCGACCCGTCGGTCTTGCGCACGTAGCAGAGGTAATCGGCCCGGTCGCGTCCCTGCTCGTCGAAAAAAAGAGTGCGGCCGTCGTGTGACAGGTCGGTAGGAAAGGACCAGTCGAGCCACGTGAGGTTGCGTTCCTGGGATTCGCCGGGGGCCAGGCCCACGATCTCGCGCCTCCAGTTCGCGCGCTTCGCGAGCATGGTCCCGTCGCGTGCGACGTCCTCAGCCAGGAACCCGCCGGGTAAAGAAGCCTTGAGCCGTTTCCGTCCCGATGCGGAGACGGTCAGCAGATCGCCTCTGCGGCTCATCAGGATTCCGCTGGCTGGAAGCCAAGCGAATCCGGCGTTCCCGCCGACCCGAGGCCCCTGGACGCGGCTGCCTGCTGCCAGGTTCAGCAGTACCAGCCCGCCCTGGTTGTCGCCGCGTTCCGGGTGTTCCCAGAAGGCCAATACCCTGCCGTCGGGCGACAGGCGCGGGCGGCTGACCCAGCCCGTCGCCTCCTGCCTCACGGTGCCGATCGGATACTCGAGGCGAACGCGATCGCCCGCCCGATGGACGACCGCGAGCTCCTTGCCGTCCGGAGACCAGTCCGCATCTTCGACGTCTTCGAGAACTTCCCGCGGTGCGCCGCCGCTTAAGGGGACGCGGGCGAGCGTGCCGCTGGACTCCCATCCGATGACGGGGTGCCAGCCGATCGAGATCGCGAGCTCGCCCTCTCGCGAGACCGCGAGAAGGTTGGCGGGGGGCAGTCCGAGAGACTTCGACTCGGGACTCTCGGGCCGGGTCGAGAAAATCTCGGCCGGTTTTCCGTCCCATGCCGCCCCGTAAACGACCGTGTTGCTGTCGGGGGCGAAACGGGCGTTCAGGATCGCTCCACGGCGGAACGTGAGCCGGTGAAAGTCGAGAGGGGCCGGAACGAAGAGTCGAAGACTGCGCGCCGCCACGAGGGCGACTCCGGCGCCCGCGAGGAACGCGAGGGCTGCGGGCAGCATCCAACCGCGGCGGCGGATCTTTGGGGATTCCGCGGCCGCCAGGGCTCCCGAGAAGGAGGTCTCGGAGAGGTGGTCGCGCACGCTGGCGAGATCGCGCGCGAGATCCTTCGTCGAGGCGTAGCGCTCCTCGGGATCCTTGGCGAGGCAGCGCTCGATGATCCAGCGCACGGGGACCGGAGCCTTCGGTGCCGCCTGCTGCAGGGGCTCGGGCTCCTCGCGGATGATCGCCACGAGCGTCTCGGCTCCCGTCTTGCGCTGGAAAGCGCGCTTGCCGGTCGCCATCTCGTAGAGGATCGCCCCGAGCGTGAACTGGTCGGAGCGGAAGTCGAGGGGCTGGCCGCTCGCCTGCTCGGGCGACATGTAGCCGGCGGTGCCCATGACCGTGCCGGGCTGCGTCGGCGCGGCGATCGCGGTCGGCATCACGGACGCATCCTGCGAGACCGTCTCCGTCAGCTTGGCCAGGCCGAAGTCGAGGATCTTGACGTAGCCGTCCTTGGAGACCATGAGGTTCTCGGGCTTCAGGTCCCGGTGGACGATGCCGGCGCCGTGCGCCTTGGCGAGGCCCTCGGCGATCTGCGCGGCGTAGTCGAGCAGCTTCTTGGTCGGCAGCGGCTCGCCCGAGGCGACGAGCTCGCGTAGGGTCTTTCCCTCGACCAGCTCCATCGCGATATAGATCGTCCCGTCCGCCTCGCCGATGTCGTAGATCGTCAGGATGTTCGGGTGGTTCAGCGCGGAGGCCGCGCGCGCTTCCAGCTCGAAGCGCTGCCGGCGGTCGAGGTCGGAGGCCGTCGGCGACGCGAGGACCTTGACCGCGATCTCGCGCCCCAGCTTCGGATCCCGCGCCCGGTACACCTCGCCCATGCCGCCCGCGCCCAGCGGCGCAAGAATCTCGAAGGCACCGAGGCGACTCACCGCGGCGAGCGTCACGCGTTCACTTCATCCCCGTCGCCAGGTAGAGCTCGTCGAGCGAGCGCCGGTAGGAGTAGACGTACGAGTTTCCGTCCGGTGCGATGACGATCGGGCCGACCTGGTCGACGCCGGACGAATCGGTGAGCCGGATTTCCTTCCAGAGCGTGCGGCGTCCCGTCTGGATGTCCACGAGCTCGACGCGCAGCGGCGGGGCGGAAGGGCGATAAACGAAGATGGACTTGCCGGCGGCCGTCCAGCGCAGCGGCGTGTCCTCCGGCTGCAACCCTGGCACGGGGCGCGGTTCGCCGGGGTCGATCGGATAAACCGCGATCCGGCGGTCCGGCCCCGTGGCGACGACCGACTTGCCGTCCGGAGCAACCGTGGGGAAGAGAAAGGCGACGCCTTCCGGCGAGATGGCCCGCGGCTTGCCATTGGCGATGTCCAGGACGAAGAGCCGGATCCCGTGGCCGGCCTCGCTGGCCGAGATGAGGATCCGCCGCCCGTCCGGCAGCCACGACGCGGACTGGATGCTGAGGCCGAGCTTCGCGAGCGCTTTCGGCTCTCCCGGGCCCGTCGGCAGGAGCGTGAGCTGGTCGCTGCCCAGGTCCTTGAGGGCGAGCGCCCAGTGTCCGTCGGGCGAAAGGCCGAGAGCGGCGCCGTCGCCGATGCGGACGGCGGGCGAGCCGTCGAGCTTGCGCAGGTAGATGGCGAGGGGCTGGACGTTCTGCTCGTCGAAGAGCACGGTCTTCCCATCGGGCGTGATGTCGATGGGAAACGACCAGTTGAGCCAGGTGAGATTGCGCTCGTCTTTCTCGCCGGCGGCAAGACCCACGATCTCGCGTCGGGACGAGTTCACCAGGAGGAGAACGCGGCCGTCGCGTCCGATGTCCGCGATGAAGGCTCCCGGAGCGGTCCAGATCAGGCGCGTTTTTCCGGAAAGGGACGTCGCCGAGATGCCGGCGCGTCCACTCGACCAGACCTCGTCTCCGCGAGGCGACCAGGCAACGCCGCGGATGCTGAGGGGGCCGGCGACCCGAACCTTTCCGCCGAGATCGATGACCTTGAGGCTGCCGGTGTTGTCGCCGCGCTGCGGGTGGTCGAGGAAGGCGACGAGCTTGCCGTCCGGCGAGACGCGGACATTGTTGACCCAGCCGGGTGCCTCGTACAGGACCTTACCGATCGGGAACTCGATGCGGCTGCCCAGCCCGGCGTTGCGCGACACCGCGAGGCTCTTGCCATCGGGCGACCAGTCGGCGTCCTGGACGTTCTCGAGGACCTCCCGAGGCGCGCCGCCCGCGACCGGAACCCGGGCCAGGGTCCCGACCGTCTCGTAACCGAAGAGGGAGTGGCGATTGAGCGAGATCGCGAGCTCGCCGGTCGAAGAGATCGCGAGGAGGTCGGCCCCGGAGAGGCCCAGCGAGCGCGACTCGGCGCTGTCCGCCCGCGTCGAATAGATCTCGAGGGGGCGTCCCTCCCAGGCCGCGCCGTAGAAGATCGTCTGGCCGTCCGGCGCAAGGCGGGCGGAGCGGATTGAGCCGCGGGAGTAGGTCAGCCTCTGGATCTTCGGCGGCGGGGCGGGCCCCGCGCTCGTCAACGCGCGCAGCAGGAATCCGGCCGCGACGCCGATGGCGAGGGTGGCGACCGCGGGCAACAACCGGCCGCGGCGTCGCGTTTTCGCGGGCTCCGCGGTCGCCAGTGCTCCGGAGGCGGAGGTCTCGGAGAGATGGTCGCGGACGCTGGCGAGGTCGCGGGCGAGGTCCTTGGTCGAGGCGTAGCGCTCCTCGGGATCCTTGGCGAGGCAGCGCTCGATGATCCAGCGCACGGGGACGGGCGCCTTCGGCGCGAGCTGCTGCAGGGGCTCGGGCTCCTCCCGGATGATCGCGACCAGCGTCTCGGCTCCGGTCTTGCGCTGGAAGGCGCGCTGGCCGCTCGCCATCTCGTAGAGGATCGCGCCGAGAGAGAACTGGTCGGAGCGAAAGTCCACGGGCTGGCCGCTCGCCTGCTCGGGAGACATGTAGCCGGCCGTGCCCATGACCGTGCCGGGCTGCGTCGGCGCAGCGATCGCGGTGGGCAGCACGGACGCGTCCTGCGAGACCGGCTCCGTCAGCTTGGCCAGCCCGAAGTCGAGGATCTTGACGAAGCCGTCCCTGGAGATCATCAGGTTCTCGGGCTTGAGATCCCGATGCACGATCCCGGCTCCGTGCGCCTTGGCGAGACCCTCGGCGATCTGGACGGCGATGTCGAGGAGCTTCTTCGTCGGCAGTGGCTCGGCCGCGACCAGCTCGCGAAGCGTCTTACCTTCGATGAGCTCCATCGCGATGTAGGTCGTGCCTTCGGCCTCGCCGATGTCGTAGATCGTCAGGATGTTCGGATGGTTCAGAGCGGAGGCCGATCGGGCCTCCTGCGCGAATCGCTGGCGGCGATCCGAGTCCGCCGCGGCCGCCGCCGGAAGCACCTTGATCGCCACGTCGCGCCCGAGTCTGGTGTCGCGCGCCCGATAGACCTCACCCATCCCGCCGGCGCCGATGGGCGCGACGATCTCGTACGGTCCCAGGCGGGTACCCGGCGCAAGTGTCATGGGGCTGGCGCAAGACTACAACGGCCGTCCGGTGACAGACTGCGCTCGCATGGCGCCCGTCCCCGGAACGCCCCCGGCGAATCCCACCGGCATCCGGTGGCGCATCCTCGGGCTGATCTGCACCGCGAGCTTCGTGGCCTACCTGCTGCGCACGAACATGTCCGTGGCCGGCGAGCGGATGATGGGCGAGCTGGGGCTGACGCAAGTGCAGCTGGGAGTGGTGCTCGCGGCGTTTGCCTGGAGCTACGCGGCGTTCCAGTTCCCGGGCGGCGTCTGGGGCGACCGCGTGGGAGCCCGCCGCGCGCTCACGATCTGTGCGCTGGCCTGGGGCGTCTCCAACCTGCTCATCGGGCTGGTGCCGGGCCGCGGCGTGGCTTCCCCGGTCCTCCTCATGGCGATGCTCATCATCCTGCGCGCGCTCATGGGCGCCGCGCAGGCGCCGCTCTACCCGGTGACCGGCGGCGCCATGACCTGCAACTGGTTTCCGATCACGGGATGGGCGTTTCCGAACAGCATCGGCAACGCGGGCCTGACCCTGGGCGCGGCGGCGACCGGCCCGCTGATCGCCTGGCTCATGATCCGATTCGGCTGGCGGATGTCCTTCGTGCTGACGGCGCCGCTGGCGTTCTTGCTCGCCGCGGTGTGGTGGTGGTACACGCGCGACACGCCGGCGCAGCATCGCCGGGTCACGCCCGACGAGCTCGCGCTGATCGATCGCGATCGACCGCCGAGCTTTCGGGCGGCGACTCCGGCCGGCATGGGCGCGCGCATCCTGCGCGATCCCCAAGTCCTCCTGCTGACGGCCAGCTACTTCTGCAGCAACTATGTCTTCTACTTCTTCTTCAACTGGTTGTTCATCTACCTCGTCGAGAATCGCGGGTTCAAGGTTCTGGAGAGCGGCTACTACGCGGCGGTGCCGTGGGTCACCGGGGCGGTCGGCGCGCTGGTCGGCGGCGTCTTGTGCGACCGCCTTTCCGGGCGGCTGGGAAAGCGGCGCGGGCACCAATGGGTGGCCGCGGGCGGGCTCCTGCTCTCCGG
>JBDTXY010000134.1:0-7394 GCA_040005945.1 Acidobacteriota bacterium | reverse complement strand
CCACCGGCGGGCTCGAGCCCGGATCGCCCGAGATTCGCGCGTTTCCGACGGAGGGCAAGCCCGATCCGGGCCCGGGCCCCTCGGCCCCCTCAACCGAGAAGGGAAAATCATGAACGTCCGCGCATCGTCCCGGATCGCTGCCGCCGCCCTGCTGGCGATGGCCTCCTGCGCGCGCAAGCCTCCGGCGGCCCCGCCCGAAGCAGTCCCGGTTCGCGTCGGCACCGTCTTGCAGAAGGCGGTCCCGGTGGAGATCCGGAGCATCGGGACGGTGCAGCCTTTCACCTCCGTCGCGGTCAAGGCCCTGGTCACCGGCGAGATCATGCAAGTCCACTTTCGCGAGGGCCAGTCCGTCCATAAGGGCGATCCGCTGTTCTCGATCGATCCCCGCCCCTACCAGGCCGCGCTGGCCCAGGCGGAGGCCGCGCTGGCGCGCGACAAGGCGATGTGGACCAACGCCGATACGGACGTCAAGCGATACGAGGATCTCGTCAAGAAGGATTACGTGACGCGGCAGCAGTACGACAGCACCAAGGCGAACGCGGAGGCCGCCCAGGCGACGGTGCGCGCCGACCAGGCCGCGGTCGAACGGGCGCGGCTGGATCTGTCCTACTGCTCCATCCGGTCTCCGATCGACGGGCGCACGGGCAGCGTAATGGTACAGGTCGGCAACATCGTGAAACCCAACGACATCACGCTGGTCACGATCAATCAGGTCGCGCCGATCTATGTGTCGATCGCGGTTCCGGAGCGTTCCCTGCCGGAAATTCGCCAGCGGCAGGCGCAGAACCGGCTCATCGTCATCGCCCAGGACTCGACGAGCGGGAAGACCCTAGCTCAGGGGGACCTCACGTTCATCGACAACGCCGTCGACCGCACGACCGGCACCATCCTGCTCAAGGCGACCTTCGCCAACACGGACAACGCCCTGTGGCCGGGCGAGTACGTCAACGCCGTGTTGACGCTCTCGACCGAGCCAGCCGCGATCGTCGCTCCGGCCGGCGCCGTCCAGAACGGGCAGCAGGGCTCCTACGTCTACGTGGTCAAGCCCGACAACACCGTCGAGTCCCGTCCGGTCACTCCGGGACGGCTCATCGCGGACGGGACCGTGATTCAGAAGGGCCTCGCGGTGGGCGAACGGGTCGTCACGGACGGGCAGCTGCGGCTGCAACCCGGCAGCAAGGTCGAGATCCTGGCCAACGCGGCGGCCACGGGGGCCAAACCCTCATGAACATGTCCGAGCTCTTCATCCGGCGGCCCGTCACGACGACGCTCGTGATGGCCGGCATCCTGATCTTCGGCGTGATGGCGTATCGCCTCCTGCCGGTCTCGGACCTGCCCAACGTGGACTTTCCGACGATCCAGGTCTCGGCGTCGCTTCCGGGCGCCTCCCCGGGGACCATGGCCTCCTCGGTCGCGACCCCCCTCGAGAAGCAGTTCTCGACGATCGCGGGCTTGGACAATATGTCCTCGTCGTCGACGCAGGGCGCCACCCAGATCACCCTCCAGTTCAACCTCTCCCGCGACTTGGACGGCGCCGCTCTCGACGTGCAGTCCGCGATCTCGGCGGCCGGCCGGCAGCTGCCGCCGAACATGCCCGCGCCGCCGTCGTACGGCAAAGTCAATCCGGCGGACCAGCCGGTGCTCTACCTCACGCTGACCTCCAAGGTCCTTCCGCTTTCGCAGCTGGACGAGTACGGCGAGGTCATGATGGCCCAGCGGATCTCCACGGTCTCCGGAGTCGCGCAGGTCCAGGTGTACGGCCCGCAGAAGTTCGCCGTCCGGATTCAGGTCGATCCGCGCGAGCTCGCCAGCCGCGGCATCGGCATCGACGAGGTCGCCGATGCCGTCCGCAACTCCAACGTGAACCTGCCCACGGGCATCCTCTATGGACCGCTGACGTCCTTCACCGTTCAGGCGAACGGCCAGATCTTCGACGCCTCAGGCTACCGGCCGGTGATCGTCGCGTACCGGAACGGCTCACCGGTGCGTGTGGGGGACATCGGCCGCGCCATCGACGGCGTCGAGAATGACAAGGCCGCGGCCTGGTACAACGACGAACGCTCGATCTCGCTGGCGATCTTCAAGCAGCCCGGCACGAACACGGTCGCGGTGGCCGAGGCCGTTCGCAAGCTCCTCCCGACGTTCCAAAAGCAGCTCCCCGCCGCGGCCTCGCTCCATATCCTCTACGACCGTTCGACCTCGATCCGAGCGTCGGTCAACGACGTGCGGTTCACGCTCCTGCTGACGCTCGCTCTGGTCGTGCTGGTGATCTTCCTGTTTCTGCGGAAGGTGTCGGCCACCGTGATCCCGAGCCTCGCACTGCCCTTCTCGATCGTGGGCACCTTCGCCGTCATGTACGTGTTGGGCTACAGCCTGGACAACCTGTCGCTGATGGCGCTGACCCTTTCCGTGGGGTTCGTGGTCGACGACGCAATCGTCATGCTGGAGAACATCGTCCGGCACATCGAGCGGGGCGAGCCTGTCTTCGAGGCGGCGCTCAGGGGCTCCAAGGAGATCGGCTTCACGATCCTGTCGATGACGATCTCGCTCGCGGCGGTCTTCATCCCGATCATGTTCATGGGCGGCATCATCGGCCGCCTCTTCCGCGAGTTCGCGGTCGTCATCGGGGTCGCGATTCTGGTGTCGGGATTCGTGTCGCTCTCCCTGACGCCGATGCTCTGCAGCCGGTTTCTGAAGAGCTACGAGGAGGAGAAGAAGAAGCACGGCGCGCTCTACCGGTGGAGCGAGAAGGGCTTCAACGTGATGCTCGGCCTGTACGTGCGAACGCTCGGGCCGGCGCTCCGCAATCCCCGAAAGGTGATCGCGATGTTGGCCCTCGTGCTTGTCGCGACCGGCTGGCTCTTCGTGAAGATCCCCAAGGGCTTCCTGCCGACGGAGGACCAGGGCCTGGTCTTCGGCTCGACGGAAGGCGCCCAGGGCATCGGCTTCCCTTCGATGAAGGAGAAACAGCAGCAGGTCGCCGCCATCATCCGCGCGCACCCCGCCGTCGCAAACCTTCTTTCCTCCGCGGGCCCGCGCGGCAACACCGCCGTCGGAAACTCCGGGATCGTGCTGGCGCAGCTCAAACCCCGCAAGGAGCGCAGGCAATCCGCCGACGAGATCATCGAGGAGCTGCGGCCCAAGCTCGCGAAGGTCCCGGGCATCCGGGTCTTCCTCCAGGTGCCGCCCCCGATCCGGCTCGGCGGGAGCCTGACGAAGAGCCAGTATCAATACACGCTGCAGGACGCAGACACCGCCGAGCTCTACAAGTACGCGCCCGTCCTCGAGCAGAAAGTCCGCGCCCTCAAGCAGGTGCAGGACGTCACCAGCGACATGCAGCTCGCGAACCCTCAGCTGAACATCTCGATCGATCGCGACCGCGCCGCCGCGCTCGGAATCTCCACGCAAAAGATCGAGGACGCGCTCTACACCGCCTACGGGACGCGGCAGATCTCCACGATCTACGCGCCGAACAATCAGTATCAAGTGATCATGGAGCTCGCACCGGAGTTTCAGGCGAACCCGGCGGCGATCGGAATGCTCTATGTCCGCTCCGTCGCGGGCGAGCTCGTTCCGCTCTCCTCGCTCGGCGCGATCTCTCAGGGCACGGGTCCGCTGTCGGTCGTGCATCAGGGACAGCTGCCAGCCGTGTCGATCTCCTTCAACCTTCCCCCGGACGTCTCGCTGGGCGACGCCGTCGCGGCCGTCGATCGCGTCGCGCGGCAGACGCTTCCCGCGACGGTCCAGACGAGCTTCCAGGGCACGGCGCAGGCGTTTCAGAGCTCGATCCAGGGGTTGGGATTGCTCCTCTTGGTCGCGATCGTGGTCATCTACATGGTGCTCGGCATCCTCTATGAGAGCTTCATCCACCCGCTGACGATTCTGACGGCGCTCCCGTTCGCCGGATTCGGGGCGCTGGTGACGCTCATGCTCTTCCGCACCGAGCTGTCGATCTATGCCTTCGTGGGCATCATCATGCTGGTCGGCCTCGTGAAGAAGAACGGCATCATGATGGTCGACTTCGCCATCGAGGCGGAGAAGGAGGGCAAGAGCCCCGAGAAGGCGATCTACGAGGCGTGCGTCGTACGATTCCGCCCGATCATGATGACCACGATGGCCGCGTTGATGGGCACGCTCCCGATCGCGATGGGCTTCGGCGCGGGCGCCGAGTCGCGCCGTCCGCTGGGACTGGCGGTCGTCGGCGGTCTGCTCTTTTCACAGCTGGTGACCCTGTACGTGACTCCGGTCTTCTACATCGTCATGGACCGGTTCCAGCGCCGATTCGGCCGCCGCCGCAAGGGCGAAGCAAAACCAGGCGGTCGGCCGGAGTCAACGCCTCGGGAACTGGAGAACGCCGCTCCCGCAGCCCTCGCACGGTAGACGCGAGCGGCCATTTTTTCGCCGGAATAGCTCTTGGCTCTCGTCGGCGCGTCGAGCGCCGCTCAGACGTCTAGGCCCTGCCGGTCCTTCCGCTGACCTGGAACGACGGCCGGCCCAGCAGGAATCCCTGGCCGAACGCGATCTCCATGTCGACCAGCGTCTTGCGCTCGGCCTCGACCTCGATCCCCTCGGCGATCAAGGACGCGCCGATGCGCTTTCCGATCGCGGCGAGGCTCGCGATGATCTCACGCTTGATCGGATCGTTGTGGAGGTTGCGCACCAGAGAATCCGCCACCTTGATGTAGTCGGGTTTCATGTGGAGGATCGTTTCCAGGCCCGAGTAGCCCGAGCCCGCGTCGTCGATGGCGATCTTCATGTTGGCCCGGCGTACGAGCTGGAGAACTTCCTGGAAGGCGCTGTAATCCTGAACCATCTCCTTCTCGGAAATTTCGATGACCACGTTGCCGTGGCTGCGGTTGATCTCCGCCAGATTTCGCTCGTCCAGAAAGACGGGATGGCGCAGCAGCATCGCCGATGCATTGACGAACAGCATCCGCTCGCCGACCGCGCGCGGCAGATTGGCGAAGATCAACTCCAGGCACAGCGTCTCCAGCTCCACGTTCATCTCGTTCTCGTGGGCGACGGCGAACATGACCGTGGGAAGCTCGAGGTTGGAGCCCTGGGGTCCGCGGATCAGGGCCTCATAACCCATGATCGCGCCGTCGGGCAGATGCCGGACGGGCTGGAAGGCCGGTCGCAGCTGGCGCCGCCCGATGATGTGCTTCAACCCGGCGAACAGCTCCAGCTTCTCGTTGGTCTGCCGCTGCGCCACGATCTTGACCGCCTCCTGGAGCGTGCGAACCATGTGGCGCGAGGGGCGGACGCGGGCGTTGTCGGTCGCGGTCAGGCTGGAGCCCAGGATGGTGATCAGGTCCGCGGTCTGGGCGTCGAAGGTCTGGCGCAGGCGCCGCCCGACGCTCGCCCGCAGGCGCGCCGTCTCGGCCTCCAGAGTGGTGGGAAGGCGGCTCCGTCCCGGTAGCGGCAGGTTGTACAGGATGAAGAAGCCGTCGGCGCCCGAGAAGCGAATCGCGTGGAGGTGGGGCGCCAGGCGCGACGTCCGCACGTCGGCCTGGAGCGCTTCCGAGACCACCGCGAGCACGCGATCGTAGTGCTCCCAACCGAAGAGCTCCTCGAACCCGAAGAACTTTCCGATCTGAAGGTAGATCACTCCCAGATGCTCGACGCGCTCGTCGATGCGTTCGGGCATCTCGAAGGGATGGATCGGCAGCCCCGTGACGCCATCGTAGAAAATGCGCTCGCGGCGCAGCACTTCGAGCCCTTCCGAGCCGTTGGCGCTCATGAGGCCGTCCGGCAGCACCTCCGGTTCAATATGGCGTTTCGCCCTCATCCTTCCTCCGTGGCTCAAGATTCCGGAAGCAGCGAGCGGACCTTGGCGCGCAGTTCCTGGGCTCCGAACGGCTTGGCCAGGAAGTCGGATCCTCCCAGCTGCATCGCGGTGATGCGGTCCTTGACCTCGGCGCGGCCGGTCAAAAAGAGAACCGGAATCTCGCGAGTGGCCGACTGCCGGCGCATGATCGCGCAGAATTCCCAGCCGGTCATCCCCGGCATGTTCACGTCCAGGATCACCAAGTCCGGTGCCTCGCGAATGGTGTCGACCAGCGCGGTCCGCGGATCGGTCGGGCAATCGACGGCGAAGCCGTCGGGGGCCAGCAGCTCGCGCACGGCCGTGGAGATCGTGCGGTCATCGTCGACGACGACGATCCGTTTCAACGCGAGGCCTTCCGCGACGGCAGCATGATCGTCACCTCGGAGCCGTAACCGGCTTCACTCGACAGGCTGATCTTTCCGCCGTTGGCCTCCAGGATTTCCTTGGTCACGGCCAGGCCGAGGCCCTTCCCGCGCAGGCCGGAGGCCAGGGCCCCCGCTCCGCGAAACGCGTAGTCGAACGCACGAGCTCTCTCCTCCGGGCTCATTCCCATGCCGGTGTCCTTGACGACGACGAACGCTTGAGGGCCGGCGCCACCCGCGCGGATACGCACCTCGCCCCCGTCCGGAGTGTACTTGATCGCGTTGTCCAGCACGTTGCGAAACGCGCGCTGCAGCGCGACCGGATCCGCCGCGACGGGAAGTTGCGGCCGCTCGGCGATGAACTCGATGCGAATGCGGCCTCCGTGCGCCAGGCGATATGCCGTGGCGAGCGATCCCAGAATTTCCACGAGGTCCGCGTTTTGGGGCGGCGGGGCCAGAGGCTCGGGCATGGCCGCGGGCGTGCCGACCAACCGTTCGGCCAGCTCGATCTCGCGCGCGAGGTTGGCCAGGTACTCCGGATTGGGCAGCTCTCCGCGCCGCGCGGCCTCCTGGATCAGATCGGTGTACACCCGAATGACCGAGAGCGGCGAGCGCAGGTCGTGCAGCAGCTCCGCATCGCGGTCGCGCTCGAGAGGCTCGTCCGGAACCACGGCGCCGCGGGGGGCGTGCAGGGGAGACGCCGTCGCGGCGGGCGCGTGAGACGTCTGGGCGGCGGAGGCCGCAGGCGAGGCGCCGGAGACTTCCAGGGCGATCAGGAGAGTGGGGGCCGCCAGCGCGACTCCGACCAGAGGAAACAGGTGCGCCGCGCCGGCGATGGGCAGGTTCGCGAGGGTCACTAAGGCCGCGACACCCAGAACGGAACCCACCGCAAAGAAACGCGCCGCGGTCTTCCCCTCGCAGTGCCAGGAGAGCGCCGCCCCCGCGGGGAGGAGAAGCGCGTACGGAGAGAGCGCGCCCCCGGTCAGCGACATCGCGCAAAAGAGAAGGCCCAGGTCCACCAGGATCGCCAGCGGCGCCGCGAAGGAACCCAGCGACTCCCGGATGCTTCCCCGCGTCAGGGCAAACAGGGACAGCAGCGCCCCGCCCATCGCCAGCGCCAGCAGGCGCGCGTCCCCGAGGCCCAGGACGATGGCGAAAAGGGTGAAGAGCGTGAAGAGGCCGGATGCGGCGGCGCGATGGGCGGC
>JBDTXY010000133.1:0-7398 GCA_040005945.1 Acidobacteriota bacterium | reverse complement strand
AGGCCGCCGCGGGCGGAATAATCGAAGTCGAAGCCAGCAAGATCGCCTTGCAGAAAAGCTCGGACGATCGCGTTCGCCAGTTCGCGCAGCACATGGTCGACGATCACACCAAAGTCGGCGAGGCCCTGAAGGCCGCCGCCTCGTCGGAGTCGATCACGATCCCGGATGCGCCGGATTCGCAGCAACAGAGAATGCTCCAAAGGCTCAAGGGGCTCTCCGGCGCGCAGTTCGACGCGGCGTACAAGACGCAAATGCTGGACGATCACAAGGACGCGGTTGGGATGTTCCAGCAAAAGATTCGGGAGAATCTCAAGACGCCGCTCAAGCAATTCGCCGCGGACAATCTCTCCACCCTGAAGGCACACCTCCAAATGGCGGAGGAGCTGACGGCATCGTCCTCTTCGAAGACGAGCGCGAGTCGGTAGCAACGCGGAAAGAAGCGACGGCCGGCGGCCTGGCCGCCGGCCGGCTCTGGGGACGAAGCTAGTCTCTCGAGAGAAGCATTCCGAAGATCGCGCCCGCGACGATCCCCACGCCGAGGGCGGTCAAGGCCGTCCGCGTCGGGTTGCGCTGGGCCATGTCCCCGGCGGATTCCGAGAGCCGCTTCCACGACTTCCCGGCCGAGCGGCCCAGGCTTCGACCCTTGTCGGCCACCGTCTCGGCAAAGCCTCCCGAGATCGGGATTCTTTCGCCATCCGCGCCGAGCAGATTCGCTGCGATCGGCTCCCCGTCTTCCTTCTTCGCGAATCCGGGTTCCGAAGTCGCCGATTCGGGGCGAAGGCCCGCGCTCGGCTTGCCTGGCTTCGCCTCTCCCCGGCCATCGCCGGGCCTGTTCGTCGAGATATCCATCATTGAATTCCTCCTTGGATCATGAATTGAGAGGCCTTTCTCGCGAAAGGGGACTCCATTGGCTCATCGTTGCAATCCATGTGCCGCGGGTCCGCAGCGTCAGACCCCGCCGTTCACGTTCGGTTCATCCCCGCTCCCGTAGATTCCGCCCTGCGACGCGATAGGGCGTCGACATAATGGAGTGAGGACTATGAAAAAGGCTTTGGCTCTCGGAGTGATGGTGGTCCTGTGCGCAGCCATCGGTTTGGCCCACGATGCCAAGGGAGGGTCGACGGAAGCCACGATCACGAAGCTGGACATGGCCGGCAAGTCGATGGTCGTCAAGACCGCCGATGGCAAGGACATGACCATCTATTGGAACGACGCGACGCAAGTCCAGGGCACGCTCAAGGAAGGCGAGACCGTTCACGTCAAGACCTCCGACAAGGATGGAAAGACCTGGGCGACCTGGGTGCACGTCGGCAAAATGGAGAACAAGGCTGCGGAAGCGCCCAAGTAACTTCTCCGAATCGGTTCGATCAGGCGGGGCGTACGCGCCCCGCCTTTTTTCTTTGGCTCATTCTGAAATGCCGCCTGGGAGCCGATCGTTCCCCTGATGGATGCCCTGCGTGCCCCTTCGATCAGTCGCAGTTTCGGTCCTGGCTCTCGCCGCGGCCTCTTCCTTGCCCGGCGCTGTGCGTTCCCTCGGCGTCACCATCCTCGGCAGCCCGTCGGATTCCCGCGTGATCGCGCTCGAGGAGGCCGTCGTGTTCTGGAACGGTGCGCTCGGCCGGCTCGGCGCCCACGTGCAGGTCGGGCCCGTGCGGGTGCTCGACGCCCCCATCCCGGACGAGGTGCTGCGCGACCTGAGCGCATCGGTGATGGACGGCCGCGGGGCGCGCGGCCTGCGCCGCCTGATCGACCAGACTCCCGGGGAGATCGTGGTGGCGCTGTCCCAGGCGGACCTGGTTTCCTTCGGCACCGAGTGGTACCCCGGAGGCAAGGGGTTCGTCGCCTTGCGGCGCGCCGACGTGACGCCGCTCTCGCTGCCCAACGTCGCACGCAACGCGATCGCCCACGAGCTCGGCCACGTGCTGGGTCTGCCGCACAACGACGACCCCGCGACCCTGATGTGCGGGCGCCCCGCTCCCTGCCGGCCGAGTACGTTCGCTTCGGACACGGCCCGCTTTTTTCCCCTGACGTCCTCCGACGTCCGTGACCTGCGCGAACTCTGGCCCTGATCTCGTTAAGGTATGCTCAGAGGGGATGGTCCCGATTCTTCGCCGGTTGCGCCTCGGCGTGTGTCCGACCATCGTGATCTGCATGGTTCTTCAGCGATCGGCTGTCGCTCAGACGTTCAGCCAGTTCCCGCTCCCAGAGCCCTTCGCTCTTAACCTTCCGTCCATCGCCGCCGGGCCGGACGGCGCCATGTGGTTCACCATCAGGGACGGGGACCGCATCGGGAGAATCACTATGGCGGGCGTCATCACGGAGTTTCCTCTTCCCACCATCGCGAGCCAGCCGTCGGGCATCGCCGCAGGTCCGGACGGGGCCCTCTGGTTCACCGAATACGGCTCGCCGACGAGCACCATCGGACGGATCACGCCGGAGGGAGCCATCACCGAATTCGTGACGTCGGCCTCCCTCGGGCTCTCGATCGGCATCGCGCTCGGCGGCGACGGCGCACTGTGGTTCACGCAGATCAACTCGGAGGTCAACGCGATCGGCCGGATTACGACGAATGGCTTCGTTAACGAATTCCCGATTCCGACTCCCCAAAGCAGCCCCTACGCCATCGTCGCCGGCCCGGACGGAAACCTCTGGTTCACGGAGCAGTACAAGGGAAAGATCGGACGGATCACACCGAGCGGCGTCGTCACGGAGTTCGCACTCGACTTGCAAAGCGGCCCATCGGGAATCACGGTCGGACCCGACGGTGCAATCTGGTTTACCGAAGCGGGCACAAAGGGAAACGCGATCGGGCGGATCACGACCGACGGTGCGGTGACGGAGTTTCCGCTCCCGAATCCTGATCGGACTCCTGCTGGGATCGCGACGGGCTTCGATGGAAGCCTTTGGTTCACGGAACTGAATCCTCCTTACCCGCATTTCATCGGCCGCATCACGACCGCGGGAGTCGTTACGGAGTTCCAGCTTCCCGCGGGTTATGGATTTCCGTACGCCATCGCGAGTGGCCCGGACGGCGCGCTCTGGTTCACGATGATCCAAGACGCCGCCATCGGACGGCTCGCGCTGACCGAGGAGCGTCTTCCGATCGAAGCGGTCTCCCGCGATCGCCAGCCACGAATCTTGCCGCCTCGGCCTTGAAGAGCTCATCGACCGGCCGCATCGCCCACGCGGTCGAGGAATCAGGGTCTGCTGCTGTCCGATTGCCTCGTCATCTGCTCGAGTTTAAGATCGTCGAGCCCTTCCATCGGGAGTGACGTAAACAACCCAATCCGCCGATAGAGCTCGGCTCCCACGCGCTGGAAGACGCGCCGTCGGTCCTCCTCGGACCCCTCGGCCTTGTCGGGATCCTGCGACCCCCAGTGAGCCACGATCGCTTGCCTCGGCCAGATCGGACAGGACTCACGGGCGTTGTCGCAAACCGTGATCACATTGTCCCTCCTCAGCCGATCTCTCGTCATACGCGTCTCGGAATGAGCCACTTCAAGAGACCGACGACAGCGACGAAACCCAGAAATTGGCCGGCGATGAAGCCCGGAACATCCGTGGGGCGAATGCCCGTGAATGTGTCGGTTACCGCGCGGGCCAGCGTGACGGCAGGGTTTGCGAAACACGTTGACGAGGTGAACCAGTAGGCCGCGGCGACGTAGCCACCGATGGCGACCGCCATTCGGCCCGCACTGCGACGCGGCGAAACGAAGATGATCGCGAGCAACCCGAACGTCGCGATGAGCTCACCCAGGACTTGAGGGGCTCCCGCCCGGACATGCCGCGAGAGGGCAAGAAGCGGCTCCCCAAACATTGCGTTCGCCAGAGCCACGCCCGCGAAGGCGCCGGCGGTTTGAGCCGCGACGTATACCCAGACGTCTCGCCAGGGTCGGCGGCCCAGGATGGCGTCGGTCACGGTCACGAGCGGATTGAGATGCGCCCCGGAGTAGGGTTCGAAGGCGAGGATGAGAGCGATCAGACCGGCGCCCGTCGCCAGACTATTCGCGAGCAGCGCCAAGGCGGCGTTTCCGCCCGCGAGCCTTTCCGCCATGATCCCGGAGCCCACCACCGAAGCGAGAAGGAAAGCCGTCCCGAGCGCCTCGACGGCGGACCGGCGGGTCAACGAAGGCGCACTTTCGCCGATCGGCAAGATGCGTCGTTTCTCCGGCCGTGCCGCCGCCGCGGTCATCTCGGGACGGTCCATGTCTCAGTGGGCGCAGCAGGCGGCTTGGGACTCTCGGGACTCCTCGTCGATGTCCTCGAGGACCTTGTAGACCTCCCAGCGATTTCCGTCGGGATCGGTGAGCCAGAACTTGTCCTGGATGGCATAGCAGCAGGCTTCGCGTTTCTCTTCGTCCGAAACGATGCCTCGGGCCTTCAGCTCATGGCGCCAGCGCCGAACCTCGTCGTTGGTCTCGACCCGTATCCCCAGATGCGAGAGGGAACCCCCGGCCGCCTCCGCCTCGAGGCCCGGCTGGAGGGCGAGATGAATCTCGGGGCTTTCGCCGACGAACTTCGCGTAGTCGGCCTTGAGCTTCTTGGGCTCGCCGAAGAGGCCCCGATAAAACGTCACCGACTTCTCGAGATCCGAAACATTCAGCGATACGTGAACCGCGGACATGGAATCCTCCATTTCTATTGATCGAGAACTTTCGATCCGTAGAGACAATTTTTTTTAGACCGCCTTCGCTACAGCCTCTGTCAGCCCGGCGATAGCCGCCTCGTTGCGGGAGTAATAGATCCAACGGCCTCTCTTCTCCGCGTTAACCAGCCCCGCCCGTCTCAAGAGGCCCATGTGGTGGGAGACGGCGGCTTGCGAAAGCCCGACCGCCTCCTCGACGTCGCAGGCGCACAGTCCCCGCTCATCGCGGGCGATGAGATCGCAGCATGACTTTCCACGGGACTTGAGAAGCTCCAGGATCTTCAGGCGGGTGGGGTCCCCCAGCGCCTTGAAGACCGTCACGACGTCGAGCCCCGCTTTCCTCACCGGCTGCATAGATCGATACTTATAGATCTATGAGGCTTTCCCGTCAAGTGCGATTTTGACCGTCGAACCTAAGTCCTTGAGAAGAATGGCTTCCCACAGAGTTCCCAGTTGGAACCTCACGATCCCCGATTTCCCGTCTCATCTTTTCTCCAGGAGCGCCGTCCAGTGAACGAAGAGGTCGAACGGCGGCGACCCCACGTCGGAGGCGAGGCTGTTGACGAGAAAGCGCTGCCCGTCTGAAGACACGTCGTAAACCGTGCCACCCCCCGGATGGACAGCGAAGAGTGGAACCGGCGTGCCGGGATGGAACTTCGCGTCGGCGGTAATGGGGACCGCCATGAGCTTGAAATCCAAGCCCAGAAAGAACAGCTCTTTCCCGTCTCGCCTCCAGTTGGGGAAAGCGCCGCCCGCCGTCGAGACCTGCCACGTTCCCGATCCCGATGGGAACGGGCGCACGTACACCTCGGAGCGCCCGGACTCCTCGGAGGCGTAGGCGATCCAGCGGCCGTCGGGAGAGAAGCGGCTATTGCCCTGATTGAGGGCTTCCGCCGCGAAAGGCGATGCGCGGCTGCCCGCACCGGTGTCGAGAGTCCAAAGCTGGTTGTTTCGGCGGCCGCTGATCGGGATAGCCTGGAAGGAGACAAAGCGTCCATCACGGGACCAGTCTTCCGGCGTCCGGTTCTCGCCCGCATCTCCGAAGGGCTCTTCCTTGCCACCCTCGAGCGGCTTGACCCACAGGTTGAGACGCACTCCCTTGGCCTTGCGGTCGGAGGCGAAAACGATCCGGCTGCCATCCGGAGACCAGACCGGATTGGTTTCGTGCGCCTGCGTTCCCGAGACGAACTTCGTTCCAGCGCCGCTCGCGGTGTCGTATGTCCAGATGTCCGACGCGTCATGGACCGGATCGAACACGTCCACGGCGAGCTTTCGGCCGTCGGAAGAGAGGCGAGGGGACCCGAACGGTGCGGCCTCCCCGATGGATCCGACTTCCTTCCCGCCACGATCGAACAAGAGCAGCCGCGACGAGGGCACAAACGTCGGCGAAGTAACGAGAACGTTGTCGGAGGCCGAGAAGAGCGCATCGCTCTGCCAGCTGGAGAGGCCGACCCTCTGGGCGGCCGGGATCGGGTCTCCCTGGATCTCCAATCGCGACAGGTCGAACCGATGCGCGAGGAGCGTGCCCTCGCGCGCGTAGAGCAGATAGCCCGAGGCGTAACCGGCATTGGAGAGTATCCGGACGACCGCCTTGTCGAGATGCCCGTCGAGCGATCCGACCCGGATCGCATTGGCGGGATCGTCGGGAGGGCCCGCGAGGTTGGCCGCCATGTAGAGGAAATGCCGGCCGTCAGGCAGAAATTGCGGATAGCGGTGCGCGGTCTCGTGGCGCGACGCGTCGAGCTTCGTCACGGGAACGGGTTGCCCTCCGCTGGCCGCCACACGAAAGAGCCCCGAAGTGGGAACCGGGCCGAAGACGATCGTCCCATCGCGGTTCCACGTGCCGCCGACGCCTCGGTCCGCATCGCAGATCGTCAGGATCGTGCCGCCGGAAGGGTCCACCCGCTTCAACTTGCGGCCGGCGAAGAATCCGATGAAGCGGCCGTCGGGCGACCAGAAAGGGAAGGAGGCGTCTTCGGCGCCGACGACCGGCTTCGCGGAAGACCCGTCGAGGTCGCGGATCCAGAGGGCGGCCTGACCGCCGGCCTTCGACGCCGTGAAGGCGATGCGCGTCCCGTCGGGTGAGATCGCCAGGTCGCCCAGGAACATTTGTTCCGGAAATGGGAGAGTGGCGCGAACACCGGGTGAGGGGCGCGGAGCGCGCCGCACGTACCCCGCGGCCGCCGCGATGGCCGCGAGGACGGCGACGGCCGCCACCGCCCAGGCCAGCTTCTCCCGGTTCTTCCTTCGCGCGACGACCGGCGCCGGCAGCCCCGCCAGCGAGCCCCCTTCCGCTATCCACTGGAGCTGCAGCATCACGTCGTGCGCCGTGCTCCAGCGGTGCTCCGGCTCCTTGGCGAGACAGCCTTTGACGATCCGGTCCAGCGCAGGCGAGATCATCGGCTGCACGCTCGACATCGGCGGGGGCTCGGCGTGCATGATCGAGGCGATCAGGCTCGCCTGGCTCTTGCCCGTGAAGGCCTTCTGGCCCGTCAGCATCTCGTAGAGCACGCAGCCGAACGCGAAGATGTCGCTGCGCGCATCCGCCTCGCCTCCCTCGAGCTGCTCGGGCGCCATGTACTGGAAGGTTCCCAGGATCGTCCCGCGCGTCGTCAGCGGCTGGCTCTCCTGCAGCGCCGTCGGCAGGCTCGTGGCCGTCGACGACGACACGGGCGGCGTGGCGGCCAGCTTTGCCAGGCCGAAGTCGAGCAGCTTGACGCCCGACTTCGTCAGCATCACGTTGCCGGGCTTCA
>JBDTXY010000132.1:0-7406 GCA_040005945.1 Acidobacteriota bacterium | reverse complement strand
CCATAGGACGTGCGGTACTTCAGGCGGCCGAGCATCTTGACGAGCTCGGGATGGAGATCCGGGATTCCGAACTCCAGCGCCGTCGCCTCGCCCTCCTGCCGGATCTTCTCCCAGAGCTCGGAGCGGACTTTCTCGACGACCTCTTCGATGCGCGCGGGGTGGATCCGGCCGTCCACGATCAGCTTTTCCAGCGCGTGGCGCGCGACTTCGCGCCGCAGCGGCTCGAAGGCCGAGATCACGATGGCTTCGGGCGTGTCGTCGATGATCAGATCCACTCCGGTGGCCGCCTCCAGCGCGCGGATGTTGCGTCCCTCGCGCCCGATGATGCGCCCCTTCAGGTCGTCCGACGGCAGCTCCACGACCGAGACGGTCGCCTCGACCACGGTGTCGGAGGCCAGCCGCTGGATCGCCATCCCGATGATCCGGCGGGCCTTCTGGGAGGCCTGCTCGTTGGCCTCCTCTTCGATGCGCCGGATCAGGCCGGCCGACTCCAGGCGCGCTTCGTTCTCGACGGACTTGATCAGATCCCGCTTGGCGTCGACCGCGGTCAACCCCGAGATCTGCTCCAACCGGGCGCGCTGCTCGTCCACGACTTGCTGGATCTCGGCCTGCTTGGCCTCCAGCCGCCGCTGCGCGTCGCCGACGGCCTTCTCCTTGTTGGCGTATTCCTCCTCGCGCCGCTCCTGCTGCGTGAGCTTGCGGTCCAGGTTCTCTTCCTTCTGCTGGATCCGTTTCTCCAGGGCGGCGATCTCCTGGCGGCGGGCCTGGACGGTCTTGTCGAACTCGACCCGCGCCGCGAGGACCTTTTCCTTGGCCTCGATGTCGGCCTCGCGGATCTTGGATTCGCCTTGCCGTTTGGCCTCGGCCAGGGCCCGATCGGCCTCGCTGCGGATGCCCGCGCGCTCCTGGTGAACCTTCTTGCGAAGGACCGAGTAGCCCACGGCGAGCAGCACGGCGGCCACGAGGAGGCCAGCCGCGACCGCGATCGCGATGGATGTGTTCATTCCGAGCCCCCTAAAAGCCCGGGGGCGTCGTGGACGGGGCGCGGCTACACGATGGAGCGGAAGCGACTCTCCCGACGATTGTTAGGGAGTAACCGAACCGAGTTCAAAATAACGACCACTCGTAATCCTTCGTGTGTCCCCGATTTCCTCGGGGTGCCGACGCCTCGTCTTCAGACGCCGAGGGCGTCGTCCAGTTTTCGAATCAGGCGTTCCGCGCGGGCCTTCGTGTCCGTGGGATCGCTTTGCTTACGTTTTTCGACTTGGTAAAGATCATCCGAAATGTTCAGGGCGGCCAGTATGGCGATCTTCGTGGTGTCCACCGTCGCCGTCTTCTCCGCCACTTCTTTCATGCGGGAATCAACGAAGCGAGCCAGATCGTGAATGTAGCCGCTCTCTCCTTCGGCGCGGACGCTGTAGGTCTGCCCGAAGATCTCGACTTGAGTCACACTGCCCCGCTTATCCAATCGAGAACCAGACTCCTTTCGGTCCGCAGTTTATTCCGGCTGAGCTAAAGGAGTCAATAGGTTACGACAGGGGCCGCCGCGCCATGACGAACATGTTATCGCCCAATCCCAGCCGGTCCCAGAGCGTGAACCGGCGCGGGCGGGCGGCGGCGTCGGAGGAAGCCCGCGTGTAGGTCGAGGCCTCCTCGACCGTCAGGCCTGCGGCTTCCACCAGCCGGGGCAGATTGCGCCGGTCAAACAGCACGATGTGCTTGGGATAGTCCAGGTGGCGAAAGGGCCGGGACTTGATGCGCAGGCGGCTGGCCAGAGTCTTCCACCGCATGGAGGCGCCGCGGAGGTTCGGCGTCGCGATCAGGACGTGCCCTCCCGGACGGACGAGCTCCCGCAGCTGCGCGATCAAGACCCCGGGCTCGTAGCAGTGCTCGATGACGTGATTGGCCACCGCCACGTCGAATGCCCCCGCCATGCCGGGGCGCTCCAGGAAGGCCCCGACCGGTTCGCTGTAGATCGTCAGCCCCAACTCCACGCGCCCGGTCGGATTCCCGGACGGCTCGATGCCGACGCTGTCGGCAAAGCCCAGGGTCGCGAGGTGGCGCTGGAGCAAGCCGTTGCCGCAGCCGACGTCGACCAAGCGCCCGCTCAGGCCATGCGACACCAGCGCCTGGCCCAGAATCCAGTACTTGAACTGCGAGTGCGCGTCCGGGCGGGTCTGGCCCCACGACTCCGGCGGCGGCTCTTCGTGCCGCGGCGCGAAGCCGTACTGCGCCTGCGTCACGAACTCGGGTTCCGGCGCCTCCTGCCGCACCAGTCCGCAGGACCGGCAGCGGACCCAGGTTCCCGGCGGCGTCCGCGCGAAGGGTGCGAGCTGCGTGGACCCGCACACGAGGCAGCGCGGTCCGAAAGCGGCTACTTGCGCGATTCCTCCGCGGCCTCCAGGGATTCGATCAATTTCTCCAGGCGCTCGCGCACCAGGTTCTGCTCGCGCTCCATCTTCTCGACGACGCCCTTGGAGCTGCCCGCCTCCTTCTCCGCCTTGCGGGCGGCCGCGAGCTCGGCCTTGAGCTTCTCGTTGTCGGATTCCAGCGACTTCAACCGATCCAGCAGCCGCTCGATTTTGCGATCCAGCGTGTCGAAGACTTTGACGGTATCCATTTACTCTTTCCCCCAACCGCTCAGAGTGATGCCCGGCCGCGAGCGCAGCTCTTCGGCGAGGCGTTGAACCTGACGATTCACTTCATCGCGCTCCAAGGTGCGCTCCGCCGAGCGGAAACGCATTCGGACCGTGGTTTTGACGAAGCCCTCCGGGACTCCCGCGCCTTCGTACCGGTCGTGGCACGTCAGCGACTCGAGGTTCTCCAGGCTCGCCTCGCGCACGAGGGCCTCGATCGACTCCCAGCTCAAATCCTTGGGCTGGGAGAAGGAGATGTCCGCCGTGACCACCGGAAGGGTCGAGAACTCCCGGTATTCGAAGGGATGCTCATCCGTCGGGATGCGTTGGATCAGGATCTCCCCGGCGAACGCGGCGGCGGGCAGGTCCCGCTTCTGGCGCTCGGGTCCGCTGACCTGGCCCGCCACGCCGAGGAGGACTCCGGACCGCGTCTCGACCGTGGCGCAGGCGCCGGGAATCAGCGCCTGCACCTGGAGCGGCTTCCACGCCAGGGCGGAGGCGGGCAGCCAGGGCGCCAGGAGCGCTTCGATGAGTCCCTTGGCGTCGAAGAAGTCCGCCGTCCGATGGACCTCGGGAATGCTCCAGTGCCCCCGGTACTCTCCGGCAAGCGCGAACGCGAAGCGCCGGGACTCATAGGATTCCGGCAGGTCGGGGTCCCCCGCCTCGCCGAAGGCGCGGCCGACCTCGAAGAGCGCCGCTCCCGAGGCGCCGCGGCGGATGTTGCGCGCCAGCGCGTCGAGCAAACCCGGCAGCAGGGTCGCGCGCAGGTGGCGGCGCGAGGCATCCAGCGGGTTCACGATCGCCAGGGGCTCTAAGGCCGTGTCGGTGATGCGGAGCCAGTCCCCCCACGCGGTCTCGTCCGTGTCGCGATCGACAAACGGGTACTGGATGGTCTCGAAGAGGCCCGCAGCCGCGGCGATGTCGCTCAGCCTTTCCTCGGTCCGGCGCAAGGGCTCGGTGTAGTCGCCCGGCGTCGCGGTCGCCGGCAGCCGGCTCGGGAGCCGGTCGTAACCGTAGACGCGAAGGATCTCCTCGACGAGGTCGTCCTCGCGCCGCACGTCCGTCCGAAAGAATGGGATCCGGACGTTCAAGCGCTTGCCCTTGCGCTCGGTCGTGAAGCTCAACCGTTGCAGCGCCTCCTCCGCAAAATCGAGGGTCAGGCGGGAATCGCCGGACAGCAGCCGCAGGCGCTGGAGGCGCAACCAGGTTCGCCGGGCGCGGAAGGCGCTGCCGTGCGCGTCCAAAAATCCCGGCGCCACCGTCCCCCCCGCGGCCTCGGTCAGCAGCCGGGCCGCCAGGTTCAGCGCTCCGGGAATCGCGTCGAAGTCCGCGCCGCGCTCGAAGCGGTGCGAGGCGTCGGTGTGCATGCCCAGCCGGCGCGCGGTCTGACGGATCGTGGTCGGCTCCCACCACGCCGCCTCGAGCAGGATATTGCGCGTCGTGGGCGTCACCGCCGTGTCGAGCCCTCCCATGATGCCCGCCAGGGAGACGGGGCGCTCGGCGTCCGCGACCACGACATCCGACGGTTCCAGCACGCGCTCGACGCCGTCGAGGGTCACGAGCGACTCTCCGCGCGTCGCCTTGCGCACGATCAGCATTCCACCCGCCAGCTTGTCCAGGTCGAAGGCGTGCAGCGGCTGCGCGGTGTCCCAGAGCACGTAGTTGGTGGCGTCCACGGCCGCGGAGATCGACTTGGCGCCGATCGCGGCCAGGCGCTTGCGCACCCAATCCGGGGCGGGGCCGGTGCCGATGGCGCGCACGACTCGGGCGCCGAAACGCCGGCACTGCTTGGGGGCCTGGATCACGATGGACGCCAGCTCCTCGGTCGAGACGCCTTCGGACTCCGGCTCCGCGTACCGCGCCTCCAGGTCGCGCATCGGCAATCCCGCCATCGCGGCCACCTCCCGGGCGAGACCGCGATGGCCCATCGCATCCGGGCGGTTGGGCGTGATCTCCACGTCCAGGATCGTGTCGGTCGACAGCGTCTGGCGTGACTCCAGCGGGAATCCGGCCTGGTCCAGCAGCTTCGAAAGCTGCTCGGCGCCGCCGGCCGCCGCGACGTCCACGAAATCCGAGAGCCAATCCATCGAGAACTTCATGCCGGTCCCGCGAACTGCCGGAGGAAGCGCTCGTCCCCTTCGAAGAGGAGGCGCAGATCCGGGAAACCGTAGCGGAGCATCGCGACCCGATCGATGCCCAACCCGAACGCGAACCCGGTGTACTCCTCGGGATCGATGGCCACGCCCTGCAGGACGCGGGGATGCACCATGCCGGCGCCCATGATCTCGATCCAGCCCGAGCCCTTGCACTTTGGGCAGCCGGAGCCCTTGCAGAAGATGCAGCTCATCGCCACGTCGACGCCCGGCTCCACGAAGGGAAAGAACGTCGGGATGAACCGGGCCTGGGTGCCCCGCCCGAAGAGCTCCTCCAGGAAGGTCGAAACCGTTCCCTTCAAGTCGGCCATCGAGATCCCGCGATCGATGACCAGCCCTTCGACCTGGTGGAAGACCGGAGAATGGGTCGCGTCGACCTCGTCCTTCCGATACACGCGCCCGGGAACCAGGATTCTCAGAGGCGCGCCGTGCTTGCGCATCTCGCGGATCTGGACCGGAGAAGTGTGCGTGCGCAGCAGCAGCGGCGAGCGGGCCTTGCGGTCCAGCAGCAGGGTGTCCTGCGTATCGCGCGCGGGATGCTCCAGCGGAAAGTTCAGGGCCTCGAAATTGTGGAAGTCGCTCTCCACTTCGGGCCCGTCCGCGATCGCGTATCCCATGCGCAGGAAGATCTCTTCGATGCGGCGCCGCACGATCGTCAGCGGATGGAGGCCGCCCCCGCGTTGGCGCCGCCCCGGGAGAGTCACGTCGACGGTGGACGCGCGATCGCGGGACTCGCTCTCGCGCAGCTCCAGGTCCGATCCGAGCCGACCGATGGTCTGCTCGATCAGGGACTTGGCGGCGTTGGCCCGGACGCCGAAGGACGCGCGCTCTGCCGCCGGCAGACTCTTCAGGTTCGCGAAGAGCTCGGGCACCAGGCCCTTTTCGCGGCCCAGAAAGCGGCCCTTGATCCGCTCGAACTCCGCGCGCGTGGACACGCCCCCGCCCGTCTCCTCGCGAAAGGAGCGAAGGACCTGCTCGATCACGTCCCGCGGCACGTCTCCCTACCGGTCTCGCTCTACGCGCTCACGCGATCTTGAGCGCCTGTTTCGCGACGCCCACCAGATGGGTGAAGGCGGCGGGATCGGAGACGGCCAGATCCGCCAGCATCTTCCGGTTGATCTCGCTGCCGGCCTTCTTCAAGCCGTCCATCAGCTTGCTGTAGGAGATCTCGTGCTCGCGCGCCGCCGCGTTGATCCGGACGATCCACAATGCGCGGAAATCGCGCTTGCGGGCCTTCCGGTCCCGGTAGGCATAGACGAGCGACTTCTCCACCTGGAGCTTCGCCATCCGATACGACTTGGATTTCGTGCCGTAGTAGCCCTTGGCCAGGGCCAGGGTCTTGGACCGGCGATTCTTTCTCTTGGGTCCCCGTTTGACTCGAGGCATTGCTCTGTCTCCTGTGCGTCAGTCGTGTGTCCTGCTGGCGCGGCCTTAGGCGTACGGCAGCATCTCCCGGACTCGCTTCGTGTCGGAAGGCGAGACGGTGGTCGATTGCGCGAGGCCCCGCTTGCGGCCCGGCGCCTTCTTGGTGAGGATGTGGCTCTTGTACGCCTTGGCCCTCTTGAATTTGCCGGAGGCGGTTTTCTTGAAGCGCTTGGCGGCGCCCCGATGGGTCTTCAACTTTGGCATCTGCTTCCTTTCGTGTCGGCCCCGCTACGCCTCCGCCTTGGTCGTCGCCTTTTCATGCCGGACCGGCGAGAGGATCTGGTAGAGCCGGTTGCCGAGCATCTCGGATCGCGACTCGGCCACCGCCTTGCCGGCCAAGTCCTTCAAGAGCCGGTCCAACACCCTCTGGCCGTTTTCCCGGCGGGCCATTTCCCGTCCGCGGAACTGCACGGTCGCCTTGACCTTGTCGCCGTGGGACAGGAACTTGAGGATGTTCTTCATCTTGAAGTCGTAGTCGTGGTCGTCGATGTTCGGCCGGAACTTCACTTCCTTGACCTGAGTCGTCTTCTGTTTCTTCTTGGAGTCCTGCTGCTTCTTCTTTTGCTGGTAGATGAACTTTCCAAAGTTCATGATCCGGCAGACGGGCGGGCTGGCCGTGGGAGCGATCTCGACCAAGTCGAGCGCCGCTTCGCGGGCCTTCTGGAGGGCTTCGGCCATCGGCACGACGCCGATCGGTTCCCCCTCCGCACCGATCAAGCGGACTTCCTTCCACCGGATCTGTTCGTTGACGCGGATACTCTTCTTATCGATCTTTCACCTCCGAAATCAGTTCCTGACTCTTCTCGGCGACCGCCTGGGAAGCGGCCCCGATGAACTCCACCAGCCCCATCGTTCCGGCATCGGCGCCGTGGCGCAGGCGCACGGAGACTGCGCCGGAGGCCGCCTCCTTCTCGCCGATGACCAGCATGCATGGAGACTTCTGCATCTCGGCCTTGCGAATGCGGGCGCCCAGCTTCTCGTTGCGGTCGTCCACCTCGACGCGAAGGCCGGCTTCCGAGAGCTTCGCGCCGATCTCCCGGGCCTGCTCGGCGAAGCGGTCCGACACGGGGATCACGACCGCCTGAACCGGAGAGATCCAGAACGGGAAGTTGCCTCCGGTGTGCTCGACCAGGATCCCGAGGAACCGCTCCAGCGATCCCAGAATCGCGCGGTGCAGCACCGCCGGCTGGTG
>JBDTXY010000131.1:0-7445 GCA_040005945.1 Acidobacteriota bacterium | reverse complement strand
TCGTCATCCACGCGCTGACGCACAAGGGCCGCGGCCTCCAGCAGGCCGAGCAGAACCCCTCCAAATTCCACCAGCCGGGCACGCCCACCGGCGCTCCGGGCAGCGCTCAGCGCTACACCTACTCGCAGGTCTTCGCGAAGACGCTGATCACGATGATGGAGAAAGACCCGAAGATCGTGGCGATCTCCGCGGCGATGCTCGAGGGGACCGGCCTGATCGAGGTCGCCAAGAAGTATCCCGACCGCGTCTTCGACGTGGGCATCGCCGAGGAGCATGCGGTCATCATGGCCGGCGGAATGGCCAAGGCGGGATTGAAGCCCGTCGTGGCCATCTATTCGACCTTCCTGCAACGCTCCTTCGACCAAATCATCCACGACGTCGCGCTCCAGCAGCTGCCGGTGACGATCTGCATCGACCGGGCGGGGCTGGTGGGCGACGACGGCAAGACGCACCAGGGCATCTTCGACATCTCCTACACCCGCATCGCGCCCGGAATGACCGTGGGGGCTCCCAAGGACGAGAACGAGCTGCAGCACATGCTCTTCACGGCCATCCAGTCGGGCAAGCCCTTCGCGGTCCGGTACCCGCGCGGCCTGGCGCTGGGCGTCGCGCTCGACGAGGAGCTCAAGACCCTCCCGATCGGCAAGGGCGAGATGATCGAGGACGGCCGCGACATGACGCTGCTCGCATACGGATCGATGGTCTTCGTGGCCAAGCAGGCCGCGGATGAGCTGGGCCGCCGCGGCATCTCCTGCGGCGTGGCCAACGCCCGTTTCGCCAAGCCGTTGGATCTGGACATGCTCCGCCGGATCGCGGCCGTCACGCCCCGGATCCTGACGCTCGAAGAACATCTGCTCATCGGCGGGTTCGGAGCCGGAGTCCTGGAGGCGTTTCACGCGGAGGGACTTCCCACCGAGGGCCTCAAGGTCCATGCGATCCCGGACCTCTTCGTCGAGCACAGCCCGCAGCTCCAGCAGCGGCACAACCTCAAGCTCGACGTCGAAGGCGTCGTCGAGGCGGTCCTGGGGCATTACCCGGAGCTTTCCCGCCTGCCGCAGGCCGGAACGCCCACGGCCGAGTCGCGCAAGAAGGATCGGTTCGCGGAGACGGTGACCTGGTGAGCGAACACGACTTTTCCGGAATTCGCGTCGAGAAGCTCCTCGTGGCCGGGCTGCGCGGGTTCTGTGCGGGCGTGGTCCGCGCCATCGACGTCGTGGAGCACGCGCTGGAGGTCTGCGAAGGCCCCGTGTACGTCCGCAAGGAGATCATCCACAACCGCTACGTCGTGGACGAGCTTCGCGACAAGGGCGCCCGGTTTGTCGAGGAAGCCGACGAGGTCCCCAACAACGCGTGGCTGATCTTCTCGGCGCACGGCATCTCGCCCCAGGTGCGCGACGTTGCCAACGAAAAGGCCCTCAAGACCATCGACGCCACCTGCCCTCTGGTCACGAAGGTGCATCTCGAGGCGATCCACTACGCCCGGCAGGGATACACGATCATCCTGGTGGGACACCACGACCACGACGAGACGGTCGGCACGCTGGGAGAGGCGCCCGAGGCGATCCGCCTGGTGGAGACGCGGGAGGACGCGGAAAGGGTCACCGTCCCGGACCCCGACCGCGTGGCCTACCTGACGCAAACGACCCTTTCGATCGACGACACGCGAGAGATCCTGGCCATCCTGAAACGGCGTTTCCCCAACCTGAAGGCGCCCTCCAAGCAGGACATCTGCTACGCGACGCAAAACCGGCAGGACGCCGTCAAGGCCATGGCCCCGCACGTGGACATGCTCCTGGTGCTCGGCGCGCCCAACAGCTCCAACTCGCTGCGCATGTGCGAAGTCGCCCGGGCCAACGGTGTCGCGTCGCACTTAATCGAGCGCGCGGCCGACATTCGCCCCGAGTGGCTCACGGGCGTGCGCGTGCTGGGCCTGACCGCGAGCGCATCGGCTCCCGAGATCCTGGTCCAGGAGGTCGTGGCCTTCAGCCGAGAGAAGCTGGGTGTTCAGACCGTCGAAGAGTTCGAGACGGTGAAGGAGGATGTCTCCTTCCCGCTGCCTCAGGAACTCAAAGCGCTTCTGCCCGTCAGGGTCTCCTGATTCTTCGGAATCTGGCATGAACCCCGCCGGGGCGCGCGCCTCCGACTCTCCCGACTCCGCCGGCGACGCCTCCGCGCCCTCGGGGCGCGGCACGCCCCGATCGCGGCGTCTGTTGGCGATCGTCCTGTTCGCGCTGGGTGTCGGGGCGCTCGCGGCGCTCTTGGCGGCGGTGGGCCTGCCGGCGATCGCGTCCAACCTGCGCGAGATCGGCTGGTGGTTCGTTCTTCTCGTTCTCATCTACGGCGGCGCGCAGCTGGCTTTCACCTACGGATGGAAGATCCTCATCGGACGCCGCCCGGGCGGGCCGGTGAGCTTCGGAGACGCGTTCGCGGCGTATCTGGCCGGAGACTCGATCAACTACTTCACGACCGTGGGCGGCGAGCCGCTGAAGGCTCAGATTCTGGCTGGAAAGATCGGATACCCGAAGGCGCTGGCGACCGTGGCGGTTCACCGCCATGCGGAGGTCGCCTCCCAGGGCATTTTCCTGGCGCTGGGAATCGGGATCACGTTGACGCATTTCCGCGTGCCTCCGGCGGCCCGGATCGGGGCGCTGTCGGGGCTGCTCATGATCGTCGCCATCACGCTCTGGATGACGCTGGCGCTGCGCCGCGGCGCGTTCGCCGCGACCCTGGAGCGTTTGGTCCGTTTCCGCGGGCTCCATGGGCTGCGCCGCTTCGCGCGCGCCGCAGAGGGGCTGGACGAGCGCATCGGCGATTTCTACGAGCGCCGTCAGGAGCACTTCCTGGGCTCCGTGGCCTTTTCGTTCCTGGGCTGGTGCGGCGGCCTGCTGGAGACCTACGTGCTGTTGCGCCTCCTGGCGCCGGGAGAGGGCTGGCGGACGGCCGTGGCCGTCGAGGCGCTGACGCTGGCGTTGAACAACATCATGTTGTTCGTCCCCGGCCGGTTGGGCATCGCGGAGGGCGTCCGCGTGGGCGTGTTCCTCCTGCTCGGCATGAACGCCGCGCAGGGGGCGGCCTACAGCCTCGCGCGGCGCGGGCGCGAGCTGATCTGGCTCCTGCCCGGGTTCATCGTCCTGCTCAAGCACCACCTCCTGGACCTGCGCCACATGCACATTTCGGAGCTCCGACTGGATGAGGGGGCCGGGTGACGACTCCCGCGGCGCTGCTCTTCGACTTCGGCGGCACCCTGGACGCCGACGGGGTCGCGTGGAAGGACCGCTTCTTCGCCCTCGTGTCGGAGGCGGGAGTCGCCGTCGAGCGGGAAGTCTTCGATCGCGCGTTCTACCGGGCCGATGACGCGCTGGTGGGCCATTTGCCCAAGGAGCTTTCGCTCCAGGAAACCGTGGAGCGCCTGGCGGGAGACCTGTCCAAGGCCCTGGGGCAGGGCCCGGAGCTCGCCCGAACCGTCGCGGCGAAATTTGTGGCCGACGCCTTGACGAAGCTGGATGAGAACGCGCGCCTGCTCGCGGGCCTCTCGTCGCGCTATCGCATCGGCGTCGTGTCGAACTTCTACGGCAACCTCCAGGCGATCTGCTCGGGCACGAGCATCGGTCGATATGTCGACGTGGCCGTGGACTCGGAGGCCGTGGGCGCGGAGAAACCGGATCCGCGGATCTTCCAGGCGGCGCTGTCGGCGTTGGACACGGATGCGGGACGCGCCGTCTTCGTCGGCGACTCGCTGCCGCGCGACATGGCGGGCGCGCGGGGGCTGGGCATGCCCCATGTGTGGCTCCAACCGGGCGCCACCCACGGCTGCTGCCCGGGAGACGCCGTGATCGCGAGCCTCGCGGAGCTGACGCGGGTGATCCCGTGACGGCCATCCTGGCGGGCGGCGTCATCGCGGCGGGCAAGGGCTCACGCTTGAAGGGACTGGGCGTGCCCAAGCCGATGGTCGAGGTCGCCGGCGTTCCCCTGATCGACCACGTCCTCTCCAATTTTCAAGCCGCCGGCATCGTTTCGGCCGCCGTCATCTTCAACTCGTCCGAAGAGGGTTGCGCCGCGTACGTCCGGGAGCGATTCTCGACGCTCGTAACCAAGGTCCTGGTCAAGTCCACGCGCTCCTCGCTCGCGAGCTTCCGCGAGATCCTGGGCGCGGCTTCCAAGGGCCGTCTTTTGGTCTCGACCGTTGACGCGTACTGCCCCCGCGAGGACTTCCTGCGATTCGTGCGCGGAGCGGCGCAGACGCCGTCGGACGCGACGGTGCTCGCGGTCACGGGCTTCGTCGAAGACGAGAAGCCGCTCTGGGTCACGGCGACGCGGCAGGGCCGCATCACGGCGGTCGGCGGCGCGTCCGGGGACGCGGTCACCGCCGGGATCTACGTCGTCCCCGAGCGCGTGCGCCGCATGCGGATCCCGAGCTCGCTGGAGAGTCTGCGCGACTTCCTGGCCTGGCTCTGCAAGTCCGGAGAGCCGATGCAGGCATTCGAAATCGGAAAGGTCGTGGACGTGGACCGCGAGGAAGACTTGAAGACGGCCGAGGAGCTCGCCCGCGCGGGAGCCGGGAGGTCCCGATGAGCGATGCGCGCTGCTGGGGCGTCTACCGGGAGATCGCTCATTCGCCGGGGCGCGAGACCGACGACGCGGAGATCCTGCGGGCGACCGCTCAGGAGCTCTCCGGGCGAGGATACGACGTCGCCCTCAAGTCTCCCGACGAGCTCCCGGACGCCGACGACGCCGCGGCGATCCCGGCGTTTCTCTTCGTGATGTGCGAGCAGCCCGGCGCGGTCGAGAAGCTCGCGGCCTGGGAGCGGCGCGGCGCGCGCATCGTCAACCGCCCCGCCGGAATCCGGAACACCGACCGCGAGCGGACGATCGCGCTTTTCGCGAAGCACGGCGTGTCGTTCCCCCACAGCCTCTTGGTCGACACGGGCGTGGGCCCCGCCGAATTCCGAGGACCCTGCTGGATCAAACGGGGCGACGTGCATGCCACAGAGGCGGGCGACGTCTCCTTCGCCGAGAGTCCCCGGACGGTCTCCGAACATCTCGGGCGCCTGGCGCGCCGCGGGATCGCGCAAGCGGTCGTCCAGGATCACGTGGAGGGGGATCTGATCAAGTTCTACGGAGTCTCCGGGCTTTCGGACGAGGACTCGCGGCCCTCCTGGTTCCAGTGGTTCTACCACCGCGATCAGAGACTCTCGCAATACGCGTTCGATCCCGATGCGCTGGCGGCGAAGGCGTCGGGAGCCGCGGCGGCGCTGGGCCTGGACGTCTACGGCGGAGACGCGATCGTTTCGGCGTCGGGAACGATCGCGGTCATCGATTTGAACGCATGGCCCAGCTTCGCGCTCTTTCGCGCCGTCGCCGCCTCGCGCATCGCGGCGCTGCTGGCGGCGCGGTTCGCGAGACAGCAGGTGCTGCGATGAGCGGCGGCGGCGACAAGCGCCGCGAGGTGGGGCCCCGCTCCAGCAGCATCGTCGCGCGCGAACAGCGCAACCTGGCTCCCGGGCTCCAGTCCTTCGCCCTTTACTCCGGACTCGCCATGGCGGAGGGCCGCGGCAGCCGGATCCGCGACGAAGACGGGAACTCCTACATCGACTTCATCGCGGGCATCGCCGTGGGAAGCGTGGGCCACTGCCACCCGCACTACGTGGAGGCGCTGCGGGAACAGGCGGGGCGGCTGACGTTCGGCAGCTTCACGACCGAGGTGCGCGCGAAGTTCCTGAACCTCTTGGGCGGCGTGACGCCTTCCGGCCTGACGCGCATCCAGCTCTTCTCCAGCGGAGCCGAAGCGGTGGAAGCCGCGTTTCGCCTGGCCAAGTCGGCGACCAAGAAGTTCGAGTTCGTCGGATACTCCGGCGCATTCCACGGAAAGACGGGCGGCGTCCTGCCCCTGCTCTGGGGCAACTTCAAGGAGGGCCTCGGGCCGTTTGTCCCCGGCGCCTACTCGGCGCCCTACGCGTACTGCTATCGCTGCCCCCTGAATCTGACCTACCCGGGCTGCGGCATCGCGTGCGCGGAGAAGACGCGCGACGTGATTCGCGACCAGACCGGCGGCCAGGTCGCGGCGATCATCGTCGAGCCGATGCAGGGGACCGCCGGAAACGTCATCCCGCCGCCGGGGTTTCTGCCGGCCGTGCGCGCGATCGCCAAGGATCACGGCGCGCTCTTCATCGCCGACGAGATGATCACCGGATTCGGGCGCACCGGCAAGTTCTGGGGCGTCGACCACGACCAAGTCGTGCCCGACGTGATGACCTGCGGGAAGGGCATCGGCGGCGGCTTTCCGCTGTCCGCCGTGGTCTCGACCGACGCGCTGACGCAGGCGCGCCCCTTTTCCAATCCCTCCGGCAGCTCCTCGTCCTACGGGGGCAATCCGATGGCCGCCGCGGCGGGACTGGCTGCTCTGGAGATCATCATCGCGGAGAACCTGGTCGAGAACTCGGAGCGCGTGGGGCGCGCGATGCTGGCCCGGCTCCAGACGATGCAGGAGAAGCACCGCATCATCGGGGACGTGCGGGGAAAGGGCCTGCTGCTCGGCATCGAGCTCGTCCAGGATCGTCACACCAAGGAGCTGGTCTCCAAGGATTTCGCGAAGGCGCTGTTTCAGGAATGCCTGCGGCGCGGGCTTCTGGCGATGGTCTATTCGCCGGTCATCCGGCTCAATCCGCCCCTGAACATCCCGGAGGAGACCGCGCTCGAAGGGCTCGAGCTCTTCGACGAGGCGCTGACCGCGGTGACGCGGGAGTGGAAGCTTGAGTAGGTTCCGCTCGGGATGACCACTCTCCGCCCGTGCTGAAAGGCGCCCTCCTCGGGGTCGGCAACGTCGCGGTCGGCGGCCATCTCCCGGGCTGGCGCAGCCGCGCCGGCGTCGAGATCGTGGCCGGAGCCGACGCGCGGCCCGAACGGCGCGCGCTGCTGCACAAGAGCTTCCCGGAAGCGCGCTGGTACGACACCGCCGAGGACCTGCTCGCTCGCGAGACTCTGGATTTCGTCGACATCTGCACCCCGCCCTGGGCCCATGCGGCGCTGGTGCGCTCCGCGCTGGAGCGATCCATCCACGTCCTCTGCGAGAAGCCCCTCATCCTGTCGCCCGAAGAGCTGCGCGGACTGCCGGCGCTGGCCGCGGACAAGGACCGAACCCTGTGCACGGTGCACAACTGGCTTCACTCCCCCGCGTTGGCTCAAATGACGGAGCGTGTCCGCGCTGGCGCGCTCGGCGACGTGCGGCGCGTGGCCTGGGAGACGCTTCGGGATCAGCCGGCCGCCGCCGCGGGAGACCACGACAACTGGCGGGTCGATCCCGCGCGCGCCGGCGGAGGCATCCTCATGGATCATGGCTGGCACGCCCTCTACTGCCTGTCCGCATGGCTCCCGGGCGAGCCCCGGCGCGTGGCCGCGCGCCTGGAAACGCGCAAGCACACGCAATGGAAAGTCGAGGACACGGCGAC
>JBDTXY010000130.1:0-7454 GCA_040005945.1 Acidobacteriota bacterium | reverse complement strand
TCTCGCGCGCGCTCTTCCATCCGTCGTACACGTTTCGCAAGAAGCTGTCCCACACGGCCGACAGCCAGGATCAGCGCCACCGCATGACGCCGGCGTCGCGGCCGGCGCTGCCGGCGTACCTGTCCGAGGAGCCCGACTACATCGTGCCCATGCTCGTGTCCGATGTCCCGGAAGCGGATGCGCTCTACCGCGACACGATGGAGCAGAGCTGGGAGGCGATCGGCCAGCTCCGCGCGCGCGGAGTCTCCGACGAGTTCGCGGCGTATCTGCTGCCCAACGCGGTCGCGATCCGCTTTACCGAGTCCGCGGACCTCTTGAACCTCCACCACAAGTTCGCGATGCGCCTCTGCTACAACGCGCAGGAGGAGATCTGGCGGGCGTCGCTGGACGAAGCGCTGCAGATCAAGGACGTCAATCCCCGGATCGGCCCGTGGCTGCTGCCGCCCTGCACCCTGCGCCACTTCGCCCAGGTCCGGCCCGTCTGTCCCGAAGGCGAACGCTTCTGCGGCGTGGTGGTCTGGAAGAAGGAACAAAGGGAGTACACTAGGGCTCTCTGAATCCGATGCTCCTCCGTCAACAGACTCGCAGCGCTTTAGGATCCCAAATCGGAGCGCTTCGGGAAGGGCCGCTCTCGGACGTGGTGCAGGTCAAGGTCGCCCTGATCGAAATCGTCCCCCCCATCTGGAGGCGCCTTCGGGTACCGGTCAACCTGACGCTGCGGCGCTTCCACTCGGTCCTCCAGGAAACGATGGGTTGGCAGAACGTCCACCCGCATCGATTCCGGATCGGCGAGGCGTCCTTCGGCAAGCCGTCCGACCCCTCCGACGCTCTCAAGGACTCGCGCTGGGTCACGATTCAGGACGTGCTCGCCGCCGGTGTGAAGACGTTCCACTACGCCTACGGCTCCGGCGGCAGCTGGGTGCACGAGCTCCGGGTCGAGGCCCGGGGCGAGGGGAGCCCGGAGAATCAGCGCCCCGTCTGTCTGGGCGGCGAGAGCGCCTGTCCCCCCGAGGAATCGGGCGGGCCGGACGACTACGTCGATTCCCTCTTCGCCGACAGCGTGTCGTACCCTCAGCCGGGTTTCCGGCCTGAACCGCTCCGCGAAGACTTCGATCCCGAGCAGTTCGACGTGAAGGAAGTCAACGCGGCGCTGGCCTACCTGCGCTAGGCTCCCCTTCGTTGCGCTAGGGGACCGCCTCCCTGACGATCTCCGCCCCCGGCGCATCCTCGTCCCCGACCAACAGCGGCGGCCCGAGGACTCCCTCCCAACGCGCGACGACGACCGATGCGACGCAGTTGCCCATCACGTTGACCGAGGTGCGGGCCATGTCCATCAGCTCGTCGACGGCGAGGATCATCGCAACACCCGCCTCGCCGGGCAGGCCGAAGGACGCGCAGCCCGCGGCGATCACGACGAGTGCGGCGCGCGGTACGCCGGCAACGCCCTTGGAGGTCATGAGGAACGTCAGCATCATCAGGAGCTCGGTCGAGAGCGACAGGTGGATCCCGGCGGCCTGCGCGATCGTGAGAGACGCGAGCGAGATGTAGAGGGTCGAGCCGTCCAGGTTGAAGGAGTAGCCCGCCGGGATCACGAAGCCCGCCACGGACTCGGGCACGCCGAACTCGACCATCTTCTCGAGCGCACGCGGCAGCGCGGCCTCGGACGACGCCGTCGAGAACGCCAGCAGGAACGGCTCGCGGATCTTCCGGAAGAAGAGCCGCAGGTTCGCCCGGACGATGAGGAGCGCGGGAACGAGAACCAGGAGGGCGAAGAGGACGAGCGCCCCGTACAAGGACGCGACCAGCTTGGCATACGACGCGAGCACCGCCATGCCGTGGTGCGACACCGATCCCGCCATCGCGCCGAAGACGCCCAGGGGCGTCAACGCCATCACGTAGTCGGTCAGCTGGAACATGACGGCCACGATCGAGTCCATCACGCGGAGGAACGGCCCCGACTTCTGCTGGACGTGCGCCGCGGCGATGCCCACCAGCGTCGCGAAGATGACGACCTGGAGGATGTCCTGCTTGGCCATCGCGTCGACCACGTTGGAGGGAAAGAGGTGGAGCAGCGTCTCGACCAGGGTCTTGGGCTTGGCCAGCTGCTCCCCCGACGCCGGGAGCGTCAGCCCTTTGCCGGGCTGCACGACGTGCGCGATCGTCAGACCCAGAATCAGCGCCGCGGTGGTCGCGAGCTCGAAGTAGATCAGCGCCTTGACGCCCATGCGCCCAACGGCCTTGACGTCGCCGGTCTTGCCGATTCCCACCACGATCGTCGAGAAGATCAGCGGGACGATCAGCATCTTGATCAGGTTGATGAAGGCCTTGGACAGGAACCGGAACGTCTCGTAGGCCGCCGGGTGCGACTCGGCCGGAAAAACGTAGCCGCACGCGACCCCGAGGATCAGCGCATAGAAGATGAGCGCCGTGGAGGAGAGCCAGCGCGGGCGATTGGACCTGCTCACTGGCGCGAGAGTCTAACCCGCGGAGAAGGACGCTTGATCGCGCGCGAGCGCTCGCGTAATCGAGCGCCAGAAGGAAACGCGCGGCCCCGCCCCGACTGATTTCCGAAGAGCCGGGCACCGTCAGCGGGACGCTTCGGCCGACCCCGGCTGCGCATCCCCTGCGCGCGCCTTCGCGATCGCCGCGCGCTGGAGAAGCCCGTTTGCATGGCCCACCGCGAGCACGAGCAGCGCGAGGAGCCCGAACACCACGTCGAAGACGAAGACTTCTTCGAGGCGCGCGACGCGGAGAAACGAGCCGCCCGGCAGCGCGAGAAACAGCAGGTCCACGCCGGCAAAGAGCAGGAATGCGGCGACGATCGCGCCCAGCGAAGCGTGCGCGATCCCCCGGAACCTCTGGCCGAGAACCGCCGCGAGGATCAGCGGGAGAAGATAAGACAGCAGGATCACCGCCGCCCCCCAGACGTAATTGGGCTTGCCCACCCAATTGATGCCCAGGACGAACAGCGAAAGATCGATCCGTGAAAACCCGTAGCCGCCGTTCTGCGCCCGAAGCAGCGCGAGCACTCCGAGGGGCGCCCAGAGGGCGGCCGGGAGATACGACGCCCGCCGGAGCCGCTTGGGCGCCAGGATCGGAAACATCGAGAGCAGCGCGAAGATGGCCAGAGGCCTGCCGCGGAAGAAACATGCCGCCAGCGCCAGCGCCGCCAGACCCGTCACCGCGTCTTCCCGGAAGATCAGGCCGACCAGGAGAAAGAGGATTCCGGTCGCCAGCGCGTAATCGACCAGCGTGAGTCCCCAGGAAAAGTGCCCGTTGATCCGATCGGACGGCACCAGCGGCGCCGCCGCGGCTGCGGCCACGGAGGTCAGAACGAGAGGGGCCAGCCGCCCGACCCGCGAGTGACTGAAGGCTCGCGCTCCCAGAACGACCGCCGCGACCATCAGGACTCCCTGTCCGATGACGCGGCTGATCTGGCCCGAATCCGCCGCGGGGAACGCGACCGTCGCTCCGACCAACAACAAGAGCGTGGATGCCACCGCGATTCCACTGCGCACGGTCAGCTCGTAGGACGCCAGAATCAGGAGCGTCGCCGCGTAGAGGACCAGGGCCACCGAATCCCGTTCCGTCGAGACCGCCAGCAGCAGGATTACGAACGGAATCCCCCACGCGGCGGCAACCCCGTGCGGGGCGGCGTATTGGCGCAGCAGAGACAGGCCCACGACCAGGGCCAGGCCCGCCACGAGGATGGACGCCAGCGGCCGCTGTTCGCTGTGACGGGCGGCCACCAGCTGTTTGTAGAGGGCAGCGGCCTGGGGCGTGTACGTCGCGACGGCGAAGTACCGCTTCCCTTCGGCCGAGGCGGATCCGGCGATGCCGGCGGCCGCCAGACGATCCCGCAGGCAGGCGTCGCAACGCGCCTTCAGTACCGCTCCGTCGATCGCCAGGAGGTCTGCCTCAGGAGCTCCGATCGACTGCTCGGGCGGGCAAAGGCCCAGCAGCGCTGCCAGTGTGGCGGCGATGTCGAGCGGGTCCAGCGATGCCGAGCCCGGACGCACGCCCACTCCGAGCGCGAGATAGGCCGTCTCCCGGGCCTCCTCGTCCGGGCCGCCGTGATGTCCCTTGTCGTCGCTGCCGTGATCCCCGATGACGTAGAGCGTGTCGCGGCTCAAGTCCAGTTGATGCGCGAGCCGCGCGACGCGCTCGTCGGTGGCGCGAACCACGGCCTCGTAGCGAGGGGTGTATGGCGAGTAGACGTGCCCCGCGAGATCGACGCTTTCCAGGTGGATCACCACGAGCCGCTGTTGGAGGTCTCGCAGCGCTTCGGATCCGGCTTGCTCCACGGCGGCGTCGTGCGCGGGATCCAGCGGATCCCAGGGCAGACCCGCGACGGACACCTGCCGGATCGCGGAGGACGGAGACTGCGCCGCGAAGAGCCCTCGCAGAGCTTCGAACGCGTCGATCAGCGTGAAGCTCATGTGCGCTTCGATCATCCGCGTAAACAGGGATTGCCCCGTCGCCGCGTCGGTGACCAGGTTTCGCGTCGAGTCGCTGAGGCTCGATCGCTGGCCGGTCATCATCTCGCGGACGCAGGCCTTGGTGAACGTGCGCACGCCGCTCAAAACGGGCCCGCGGCTCCCGCGCCGCGCGAACTCCGCCATCCGCGGCATGCGGCTGTCGTCGAGCGCGGTCTTCCGCCTCCAGGCGTCCAGAATCAACAGCAGGATCCGGCGCGTCACCGGCGGCTCGATGCGGGGCGACGCCGATGTGCTTCGCGATGCCTCGCTTTGCGCGGGGGCGGCCGGCCGCTGGACGGCGAGGACCCCCATGAGCAGAAACAGGGGCGTCACGGAGCCCCAGAGAATCACGTCGCGCGCCCGGAGGGGCTTGTGCGTACTCGCGGCGCGGACGCCCGATTCCGCCGCCGCGTCGGGAGGACGCGCTCCTTCTGACGTCATTGCTCTCGTGGCCCTGGCAGCGCAACCGCCCGTCTAGTCCATCAGCGGGAGCGGCCTGCCGACCTCTTGTCGCGTCCCTCGCGCCAGAGACCATCCCATCCTCGCGATCTGGAACGCGACGGCCAGGGCGGCCAATCCGATGTCGAAGCTGACCATCTCCTCGTACTTACCGGCGCGCAACCCCTGAAAGCCGGGCAGGGCGAGGAAGATCAAGTCGGCCCCGGCGCACATCACGAACACGCTCAACAGGACGTTGAGGTTGACCCTGAGGCTGTGTTTGGTGATCGCGAGCGCGACGCGGACCGAGAGGAGGAAAGGCAAGATGTACGCCAGCAAGATCATTCCCGCCGCCCATCGGAAGTCCACCGTATCCACTTCCGATCCGACGACCGCGAGCGAGACGTCGATCTTCGCGAAACCGTATCCGCCGTTGGCCGCGTGGAAGAGCGCCAGCACTCCCACGGGCGCCCACACGATCGCGTCCGTCAGGCTCCGGGGCACGGACGTCCGGAGACAGCGCAAGAAGATTTCCAACAACATCACGATCAAGAGCGGCCATCCGCGAAACACGCAGCCCGCGAGAACGATCGATGCCAGACCGACCAATCCGTCTTCGCGCAGGACCAAGCCCAGGATCAGGAACAGGCCTCCGATCCCCAGAGCGAAATCCACCAGCCATACGGAAATCGAATACATACCCGACAGGCGATGGCCCGACAGGAGAGTGGCGGCGACGCTGGCCGCCAGCCCGAGGAGGAGCACCGGGGTGAACCGCCCCGCCCGGGAGCGCTCGAATATCTGCGGCGCCAGAAAACAGCCGCCCAGAGCCAGCGCGACGCTCCCGGCGATGGACTCGACCGAATGGAAGAAGGGGGTCGGATTGGCCAGAACCAAACTGAGCAGCAAGGCCGAGGCCGCCGCGCACCCCGCCCAGTCGGATCGACGCATGCTCCGGCGCCGGCCCGCCGCGGCCGCGGTCCGCAAATGGTTCAGCGAGATGATCGCGAAGATCGCGGCGAAGACGACGACGGCCACGCCATCCCGGAATGGCAGAAAGGCCAGCGCGGCCAGGGCGGCGAGCCATCCCACGCCCACCCGCGAGTCGATCCCGAAGACTAGCAGGGCCAGGAAACTCACGGCGACCGCCGCCAGCCCCGCCACCGCCACTCTCCAGGATCGACGGGTTTCCGGAAGAGGAGACGTCACCCGTTTGTACAACTCGGCCACGCGAGGGGTGAACTCCGTGGCGGTGAAGTACTGCTTTGCTTCGACGGTGGACGTCCATCGGCTGCCCGGGCCGGGCAGCGTCGCGAGCCGGTCGCGCAGGCACTGATCGCAGCGCTGCTTCAATTCCCGGGGATCGATCGCCAGAAGCTGAGGGTTGGGCGCCCCCATCGAATCCAGGGGGGGACACAGCCCCAGCAGCATGGCGAGGCTGTCCGCGACGTCCAGCGGATCCAGGGGACGGTTCGCGCGACTGATGCCCGGGCCCGCGGCAAGGTACGCCGTCTCCCGGGCCGCGTACTCCGGACCTCCGTGGTGTCCGCGGTCGTCGCTTCCATGATCCCCGATGACGAAGAGCGTGTCGCGGTCGAAGTCCAGTTGGGCCGTGATCCGCGCCATCCGAGAGTCCGTCTTCTTGACGACCCGTTCGTATGCGGCGCTGATGGGCGTGTAGAGGTGGCTCGCCAGGTCGAGATCCTCCAGATGGATCATGATGAATTTCAACTCCGGATTCTCGAGGGCCCGCAGCGTCGCGGCTTCGACCGGAGCGTCGTGCGCGGGATCTTCGGGGTCCCAGGGCAGTCCCGCCACCGAGGGCGTCACGAGGGATCCGGGCCGGCACTGCTGCTTGAAGAGTCCCGGAAAGGCGGGAGTCGCGTCGATCAGCGTATAGGGATATCCCGCGGCGTTCAGCCGGCTCAGCAGCGACTCCTCGGTCACGGGATCGCTCAGGAGCTCCAGGGCCGAATCGCGCAGGTTCGAGTTGACCCCCGTCAACAGGATTCGCATGCAGGCCTTGGTGTAGGTCCGCACGCCGGTCAGGACAATTCCCCGGCTTCCGAAACGTGCCAACGCCGCCAGGCGCGGGGTGCTGCTGTCGTTGAGCGCGACCTGCCGCCGCCAGTTATCGAGGACGACGAAGAGCACGCGGCGAGTCAAAGGCTTGGCCTCGCGCACGGGGACCTGGAGGCGGTGGGCCCGGTCGCCGCGTAGCGCAGAGCTGGGAAACTCCAACTTCGCCAGCTCGCTCTGCGTCGGAATTCTTTCCGATGCCACGTAAGCCACCAGCGGCACGAACAGGGCCACGACCACCGGAAGCAATCTCGCCGCGCGCGGCCGGCCGGGGCCGGACCAGCCGTGCGTGGGTTGTCGCTCGAAGCCCTGTTGGGTCAAGCCGAGCCGACGCCCTTCGAACCGCAGCACGGCGCGCCGTGCGCGCGCGAGGCAAGATCACGCATGGGTTCGATGGAAGTGTACGCTCGTTGGGGAGCATGAACGGGCGTCGCGCCGCGGCCGTGGTGCGCCGGAATC
>JBDTXY010000129.1:0-7469 GCA_040005945.1 Acidobacteriota bacterium | reverse complement strand
AACCGTGGAAGCCGCGTCCCTTGGCGCATGGCGCGCATTCTAACGGAAGGCTTGAGGAAAAGCATTCCATGTGGCAGGGCAAAGCCTAGCCCCGCCACACATCGATTCGGGCCCTACTTGCAGTCCGGGTGACCGCAGCCGCACTTGCCGCTCGTCATCTTGCTCTGAGAGCAGGCATCGGAGCAATAACCGTTGGCTTGATCCGTCTGACACTTACAAGCCGAGTGCTTACACCGCTTTTTGTCGGGCATTTCGATTCCTCCTATCCCTAAAGCAAGCAAGAATTACGCCGCTGTCCCCCGTCTCGAATAGAGTGGCTTGGAACGCTGGCGCACGAGGAGAGGTATGACGACGACGCATTTCGGGCGGATTGTCTTGTCGATCGCAGCCGCGGTCGTATTCTGTTTCCCGCAGGGGGTGTTCGCGGCATCCCGTCGCGCTTGCGTTCCCAGGTCGAGCTTCGGGGTGAGTGAGATCTCGACCCTTCCTCAGGCAGCCGTGGCTTGCGTCAATGGGCACGCGGGCATCTACCCATGCCAAAACGTGGATCTGCTTTCGGTCCTGCCTCTGAGCGCGATGGGCTGCGCGGACGGAAATAGCCTGTGGGGCTGGACCGATTCGTTGGACGGCAAGGAATATGCGCTGATGGGCTGCGACAACGGCATCTCGTTCGTCGACATCAGCGCGCCGGAAAGCCCGCTCTATCTCGGCCGTCTTCCCACCCATAGCTTCGATTCGATCTGGCGCGACGTCAAGGTGTACGCCAACCACGCCTTCATCGTCAGCGAGGCCAGCAGCCACGGAATGCAGGTCTTCGATCTGACCCAGCTGCGCAGCGTCCCGTCCCCGCCCGTGATCTTTTCGGAAACCGCTCACTATCCGGGCTTCGGCTCGTCGCACACGATCGCCCTCGACGAAGCCACCGGCTTTGCCTACGCCGCCGGCAGCGACACCTGCGCCGGCGGACTTCACATGGTCAATGTGCAGGACCCCCCCAACCCCGTCTTTGCCGGATGTGTCAGCTCGGACGGCTACACGCACGAGACGCAATGCGTGATCTACGACGGGCCGGACTCGACCTACTCGGGTCATGAGATCTGCTTCAGCTCGAACGAGGACACACTCACGATCGTCGACGTCTCGAACAAGTCCGCACCGATCCAGCTCTCGCGGAAGGGTTACGCGGGCTCCGGTTACGTCCATCAAGGCTGGCTGACCGAAGACCACATCTATTTCCTTCTGGATGACGAGGTTGACGAGCTCAACGACGGCCACAACACTTACACCTACATCTGGAACGTCTCGGATTTGAACGCGCCGGTCCTGATGGGCCACTACACGGGCCCGACGCCGGCGATCGATCACAACCTCTACGTTCGCGGAGGGTATGCGTACGAGGGTAACTACCGAGCCGGCCTGCGAATTCTGGATGTGACGGGGATCGCCGCGACCCAACTCTTCGAGGCCGGCTTCTTCGACGTCTACCCCCCCGACGACCTCCCGGAATTCAACGGGGTCTGGAACAACTATCCATTCTTCTCCAGCGGAAACGTGATCGTGAGCGGGATCGAGCAGGGCCTCTTCGTCCTTCACCCGACGGTCAATCCGAACCCGACGTCGATCTTCATCGGCGCCGCGACCATAACGGAGGGAAACACGGGTACGACCACCTTGTCGTTCCCGGTGACGCTTTCCGTCGGCATTCCTCAAGAAGTCAGCGTGAGCTTCGCCACCGCGCCCGGCAGCGCGACCTCGGGCGTCGACTATGTCGCCGGATCGGGCCTGGTGACATTTGCACCGACCGTCACCGCGCAGACGATCGACATCACGGTAAACGGCGACCTCTTCGACGAAATCGACGAGACGTTGACCGTCAACCTGACCGATCCTACCAATGCGTCGCTCGCCGTCGCGACCGCAACCGGAACGATTCTGGACGACGACACGCTCGCCGTTTTCAGCGTCAGCCCCACCTCGGGAGACGCGGCGGGGGGGACGCCCTTCTCGATCACCGGAACGGCCTTCGAAGCGGGTACGAGCGTATTCATCGGAGGCGTTCCGGTATCCGATGAGGCGGTATTGGATCCCGGTCAAGTGACGGGCACGGCGCCTGCGCTCTTGCCGGGCACTTTGAACGACGTCGTCGCGATCATCCCGCGCGGCATCACGGCGACGCTCGCGAAGGGCTGGCTGGCGGACTTTTTGGATGTGCCGTCCTCAGACATCTTTCACAGCTATGTCGAAAAGCTGTTCCGAAACGAAGTTACGGTCGGATGCCTCGACGGGAATTTCTGCCGCGACGATGCCGTGACGCGCGCCCAGATGGCGGTTTTTCTGCTGAAGAGCAAGTTGGGGTCGAGCCACGTGCCGCCTCCGGCGACGGGCACCGTCTTCGCTGATGTCCACGTCGGAGACTTCGCCGCGGACTGGATCGAGGAGCTCGCGAGCCTGGGCATTACCGCCGGATGCGACGACCTCAACTACTGTCCCGATCAAGCGGTCTCTCGCGCACAGATGGCGGTGCTTCTTCTCAAGACCGCGCTCGGCACGGCATACGTTCCTCCCCAGGCGGTCGAAGGCGTGTTCGACGATGTCCATCCTGGTGATTTCGCCGCAGATTGGATCGAGGACCTATTCGGCCGCGGTATCACCGGCGGTTGTCAGCTCGCCCCGCCGCTCTACTGTCCGGATGACCCCAACACACGCGGTCAGATGGCAGTGTTCCTGGTCAAGACGTTCGACTTGCAGTAGAGCAGGAGTAGGCCGTCCACCGTAACCTAACCCCGTTCGTGGAGGTCCGCACCTCTCGGCCGCGCTCGTTCTCATGTGGGCCGCCGCGTGTCGGACCCGTTGGCCGACCGGTTGCCGCTCGTGTGGCCGTTTTCATGCGTCTGAGCCAAGCGTAGGATCTACCGACCGAGTTCCATGCCGTCCTGGATCACGCTGGCGTTCATCGCTCTCGTCTTCTTGGTCATTTCGGCGATCGAGAACCGACGGCCGCTGCGCCTCGGGCGAGAGCCGAGAGTGCGTCGTCTGGGGCGCAATCTCGCGACCGCAGGGATCGGGGTCGCGGTCATCCAACTCCTCCAGGCGCCTCTCCTGGTTCCGGTGTCGCAATGGACGATGAGCGCGGGCTTCGGCCTACTCAATCTCGTCGGCGCTTCCGGATGGCTCCGCCCCGCGGTGGCCTTCCTCTTTCTCGACTACACGCTCTGGTTCTGGCACTGGGCCAATCACCGCCTTCCCTTTTTCTGGCGATTTCATTCGGTCCACCATGTCGATCTCGACCTGGATGTCTCGACCGGACTTCGTTTTCACTTTGGAGAGCTGGCCTTCAGCATCGGTTTCCGGGCTCTCCAGATCATCGTGATCGGCGCCGACCCGATGTCGGTTTGGATCTACCAGATTCTTCTTTTCGGATCCGTCCTCTTCCACCACTCCAACCTGCGACTCCCCGTGCGGTTCGAGCGCGCCCTCGTCCGTTTGGTCGTCACGCCGCGCATGCACGGCATCCACCATTCCAATTTCCAGAACGAGACCGACAGCAACTGGTCGAGTCTCCTTTCGTTCTGGGACTATCTCCACGGCACGGTCCTGCTCGACGTCCCTCAGCAGAGCATCCAAATCGGCGTCCCCGCTTATCAGGACCCGAAGAAGGTCACGCTCGGAAAGATTCTCGCGATGCCCTTCAAGGGCCGCCGAAACGATTGGGCGATGGCCGACGGCCGAACCGCCTTCCGTCCGCATTTGGGCTCCGATCACGCACGCTTGGACGAGTAGCGCGCTAACACCGCTGCTCACTCAAGCCTTGAGCAGATCACTCACCGCTGCGCCCTCGAGTGTGCCCTTTCGCAACTCCCGCTCCTTCAGCCACGTCCAGATGACCGGCGTGACGATCAGGACGTGGAACAGGGAGCTGACCATGCCGCCCAGAACGGGCGCCGCGATCGGTTTCATCACTTCGGATCCCGTCGCCGTGGACCACAGAATGGGAAGAAGCCCCATCACGACCGTCGAGACGGTCATCAGTTTGGGCCGCAGCCGCAGAATCGCGCCGTCCATCGCAGCCTCCCGGATGGACTCGGGTGTGAGCGCCCCCGCTGCCGCTTTGCGATGGAGCGCCTCCTCGAGATAGACGACCATCACGACCGCCGTCTGAACGGCCGTGCCGAACAGAGCGATGAAGCCGACCCACACCGCAACGCTCATGTGAAACTCGGTCTTCCATCCGTGCGCGACGGCCAGCGTGTGGAGCAGCCAAAGGAGCAGGTTTCCTCCCGTCAGCGCGAACGGGATCGCCAGGATGACGTGGGCCGCCTCCTTGGCCGAGTGATACGTCACGTAGAGCAGGATGAAAATGACGACGAAGCACAGCGGCACGACCACCGCCAGGCGGTTCCTCGCCCGGAGCTGGTTCTCGTACTGTCCCGACCACTGCACGAAGTAGCCCGGTGGAAGCGACACCTTCTTCTCCACGACCTTCTTGGCCTCGTCCACAAAGGAGCCGACGTCGCGGCCGCGGACGTTCAAGAACACGCGTTCACGCAGCAGGCCGTTTTCCGAGGAGACCATGGACGGACCCGGCCGAACGCGGATATCTGCAACTTGAGCGAGCGGGATTTGAGTCATGACTCGAGATCCCTGCATCGGCGCCGAGCCCATGGCTGGCACGAGGACCCGGCCGAGCTTATCGATGTCGTCCCGGAGCTCGCGGCTGTAGCGGACCCGCACGGGGAAGCGATTACGACCCTCGATCGTGGTCGTGAGGTTCTCGCCGCCGATCGCCGTTTCGATGACGTCGAGCACATCCCCCACGCGCACGCCGTACCGTGCCGCGGCTTCGCGATTGACCTGGATCTCGAGGTACGGAGTGCCCAGGATTTGCTCGGCATAGACATCGGCTGAGCCCCGCACCGGCCGGATCGCGTCGGCGATCTCATTTGCTTTCTTCTCGAGGACGCCCAAGTCCGGGCCGAAGACCTTCACTCCCACCTGCGTCGGGATGCCCGTCGCGAGCATGTCGATGCGATTGCGGATCGGCTGCTGCCAGATCGTCGTCACGCCGGGAAGCTGCGAAGCCTGGGTCATCTCCGAGAGCAGCTTCTCCTTGGTCAAGCCGGCGCGCCACTCCTTCTGGGGTTTCAGCTCCACGAGCGTCTCGTACATGTTGATCTGGGCCGGATCCAGCGGGCTCTCGGCTCGCCCGACCTTGCCGACGACGGAGGCCACCTCGGGAAAGCCCCTCAGGACCGCGTCCTGCTTCTCCATGATGTCGATCGCCTGGGTCAGCGACACGGCGTTCGAGGTCACCGGCATGAACATCAGCGTTCCCTCATCCAGAGGCGGCATGAACTCCTTGCCGATCCCGGGCGCCACATGTCCGTTCAGCCATGCCTGGGCCTCGGCCATCCGGTCGGAGAGGGACTTCATTTGTTCGCCCCTCGTCGTCGATGCGAGGACGCCGAGAGGCGCCGCGATGGGTGTCAGCAGGACTCCGGCCCCTGCCACGAGCACGAGGCTCACCACGAAGAGGCTGCCCGCGATGACGAGGGTCTTTCGCTTGTTGCGGAGCGCGCTGGCGAGCACGGGTTGGTAAATGCGCCGCGCCAGGCGCATCACGGGATTGTCCTCCTCCCGGTGCACACGGCCGCGCACGAGGAAACTCGCAAGCACCGGCACGAGCGTCACCGACAGCACCGTCGCTCCGATCATCGCGAAGGTCTTCGTGAACGCGAGCGGATGGAAGAGCTTGCCCTCCTCGCCTGCGAGTGAGAACACCGGCAAGAAGGCCAGAAGGATGATGACCATCGAGAAGAAGATGGGCCTGCCGATCTGCTTCGAGGCGTCCCGAACGATCTCGATGACGGGCTTCTTGCCGGCGTCGGACTCATAGTGCCGGAAGACGTTCTCGGTGATGACGATGCCGGCGTCCACGAGCACTCCGATCGCGATCGCGATGCCGCCCAGAGACATGATGTTCGAGGTGATCCCGAAGACCTTCATGAGGATGAACGAGGTCAGGATCGCCAGGGGCAGCGGAAGCGTGACGATCAGGATCGACCGGAAGTGCATGAGGAACAGGATGTGCGCCAGGGTCACCAGCAGGATTTCCTCGAAGAGGGCTTTCTTCAACGTCCCCACCGCCCGCGCGATCAGGGCGGACCGGTCGTAGAAGGGGACGATCTTGACGCCGGGCGGCAAGCCCTTTCCGAGCTCCGCGAGCTTCTCCCGGACGCGCGCGATGATGACCGGCGCACTCTGGCCGTAGCGCATCGTCACGACGCCGCCGACCGCCTCTTTGCCGTTCTTTTCCAGGGCACCCCGCCGGAACTCCGGGCCCAGGGTGACCGATCCGAGATTCGAGACGTAGACGGGGGTGCCGCCCCGTGCCGTGACCACGATCTTCTCGACGTCGGCGACGTCGTGGATCAGTCCCAGTCCTCTCACGATGTACTCCAGGCCGCCTTGCTCGAGGACCTTTCCGCCGACGTTGTTGTTCGACATCTGCACGGCTTCAACGACGTCGCGAATCGTGAGACCGTATGCCGCGAGGCGGTTCGGATCGACGTCGATCTGGTACTGGCGTACGAAGCCGCCGATCGAGGCGACTTCGGCGACACCCGGGACGGCGTTCAACTGATAGCGGACATACCAGTCCTGGATGGCTCGAAGCGTTCCGGGATCCTTGCCTTCCCCCTCGACGGTGTACCAGAACACCTGGCCCACGGCCGAGGCGTCCGGGCCGAGCACGGGGGTCACGCCTTTGGGCAGGAGCGTGCCGACGAGGTTCAAGCGCTCGAGGATCCGCGTGCGCGCGAAATAGAGGTCGGTGCCGTCCTCGAAGATCACGTTGATCATGGAAAAGCCGAAGGCCGAGGACGAGCGAACGGCCTTGACGCCTGCCAAGCCCTGAAGGTTGACCACCATCGGATACGTCACCTGGTCCTCGACCTCCTGAGGCGAGCGGCCCAGCCAGTCTGCGAACACGATGATCTGGGTCTCGGAGATGTCGGGGATGGCGTCCACCGGGTTCGTCCGGACCGCGTAGATGCCGGCGGCAGCCAGCAGGAGTGTCAACCCCAGGATCAGGAATCGGTTGCGGAGGGAGAAGTCGATGATTCGGCTGATCATGGCTGCTCGCCTTTCGGCTTCTCCTTGACGTCGAGGGCTCCGCTCCATTGGACCGAAGCGCCGCCCGAGAGCTGCGCCTGCGAGTCGATGAAGAAGTTCGCGGCGGCGACGACTTTCTCTCCCTCTTTGAGCCCTTCGAGTACCGCAACGCGATCCCCGGAGCTCGTGCCGATCTTGACGTCTCGGGGCGCAAAGCTGTTCGGAGCCGTCTCGACGTAGACGACGCGGCGCGCTCCCGTGTCGATGAGGGCGCTGCGAGGAATGACGAGGGCGGGTGCGCTGGGCATCTCGAGCTTCGCGTCGGCGAACAGGCCAGGCTTCAAGTCCCCACGCGGGTT
>JBDTXY010000128.1:0-7505 GCA_040005945.1 Acidobacteriota bacterium | reverse complement strand
CGACCAGCATGGTCAGCGACACGGGTCCCATCTGGAGCGGATAGCCCAGATGCAGGTCGGCCTCGTAGTCCGCCGGCACCCGTCCCTCCGAGCCGCGAGGCAACAGGAAGAACTCGTAGCGGTTGTAGGCCCCGGAAAGCCCGATGCGCGAGATCGGCGTGCCCGTCCGGTAGTAGGTGACCAGCCCCACCGAGAGATTGAACGGGGTCACGTACACGCTGGAGAGCTTGGCCTGGTGCCGCCGGTCGTTGGAGAGATAACCGTTCGACGTGACGGGTTTGGCGACACCCTCCGGACTCACGGGTCCCGACGTAAAGAAATCGTAGTAGTCATACAGGGCCGAGATGTTGGGGTCCGCCGTTCCCCGCGGCTGCGTGTAGGGAGCAAAGAGGCCGTCGTAGTTACCCTGGAGCTTGGAATACACGTAGGACGCCAGGACCGACCAATGATCCGAGAACCGCTTGGTCGCGTCGAGCTGGAACCCCTTGTAGATGCGCTTGGCCGGGGGGGCCGGAAACTGCGAGTTGATGTCGAGCGAGAAGAGACTGCTCATCCTGCCCTGCGTCGGATTGCCGACGCAGTAGTCGAAGTCGAGGTCGCACAGATAATCCTCGACGACTCGCGGCAGGTCTCGATAGATGAACTTCGCGCCCACGGCGAAATTGGGCATTACTTCGCGCTCGACCCCGAAGATCGCCTCCCGGACGTATTGGCCCTTCACGCCCGGGTCGGTGAGGTCGTTGAATCCCCCGAAGATCTTTCCGCCGCCGCCGAACGCCGGCGTGCCGGGCAACGTGGCCGCCGTCTCATCCCCGGCGATCGTCGCCGCGTTCACGTCGGGCACGATCGATGTCGGGTCGAAGTTGTAGATCGTGGGCTGCCGCTCGGAGCTGTAGGAGCGAATGACCAGGTCCATCGGGATTTGCTCGTAGAAGAAGCCGAAGGACCCGAAGACCTTGGTGCGGTTGTCCTTCATCGGATCCCACGCGAACCCGATGCGCGGCGCCCAGCTCCCGGTCAGGTTGATCTGCCGGGTCCCGTCCCCGCTGTAGATCTTCTGGTTGTCGTACCGAAGGCCCAGGTTTACCGTGAGGCTGGGCAGCACGCTCCAGGAATCCTGCATGTAGAACGACAACGTCTTGTGGTACGGCGTCGCGTTCAGCTGTGACGTGGGCACGTTGTCCGGGAGGCTCGCGGTCGGGATCGTCCAGTAGAAGTGCTGATAGACCGGGGGTCCCGTGTATCCCTCAATGTTCAGAATCGTCACGAGCTGGCCGCCCGACTCGCGCTTGACCACATCGGCCTTGTCCTCGAGGTACTCGACGCCGCCCTTGATCTCGTGATTGGCGAGGTACGTCGTTCCCGAAATCGCTCCCAGGTAACGCTTGAACGCTTTCTCCTGGATCAGGCCGAAGCCGCCGGTCTGGGCGTTGTTGTCCCGCTGATCCACGAACTGAATCTCGTCGCCTCCGGGTAGACCCGGCAGAACCGAGTTCTGCTCATGGTGCACCGCGCCTTGCGCCGCAAGGATGAACTTGGATCCGAACAGGCCGTTGTAGCGCAGGGAGTAGTCGCGGCCGCCGAACTTCTGCGTCCCGATGAACGTCTCGAAGGGCCCGTTCAACGGATGGGCCCCGTCGTTGACGGCGCCGACGTCGTCGCGGGGGTCCTGGAAGAAGCTGCCCACCAGGCTGTGAGACGGCGTGATCATCCAGGTCAACTTGGCCGAGGCCAGATCGCGGGTGCTGTCGGTGTCCGCGCGCTGGCCCACGTTCGGGCCCGAGGACAGCGACTGCTTGGTCGTGTTCTGCACCCGGTCGTACGCTCCGAAAAACCAGAGGTTGTCCTTGATGATGTAGCCGCCCAGGTCGGTGCCGTAGTCGAGCCGATTGAATCCCTCGGAGGTTCCGAAGAGCGTCTCGTTGCGGTGCTTGTTGTTGGCCTGCAGGGAATCGTTGTCGTAATAGGTGAAGAGCTCCCCGTGGAACTCGTTGCCGCCCGATTTCGTGATGACGTTGACGATGCCGCCGGTCGACCGGCCGTATTCGGCCTGATAGCCGCCCGTCTTCACGTCCAGCTCCTGCACGAATTCGTAGTTGAGCTCCTTGCCCTGGGCGCCGTACTCGACGCCGCTCGTCAGCACGCCGTCGATGACGAAGGAATTCTCCAGCCCCGTCGAGCCGTAGACCGTGATCGCGTTGGCGAAGGCCTCGGTGTTGGACGTCTGGCTCGAGACGCCCGGCGAGATCTGAACGATCGACGTGTAGTTCCGGCCCGAGGGAAGCGACTGGATCTTCTGGCTGTCGATGTTGGTCCCGACGGAGCTGGACGTCTGGTCGACGACCGGCGCCTGGCCCGAGACCATGACCTCTTCCTTGACGGCCGCGCGAAGCACGATCTCGGCCGTCGCGGTCTTGCCCAGCCCGACCACGACCGGCTGCTCGACGCGCGCGAAGCCCTGGAGGTTGGCGGTGACGCGGTACGTCCCCGGCGGAAGCAGGACGAGGCGGAACGATCCCGTCGCGTCCGACACCGCGGTTCGGGCGCCCTGAAACGCCGGACCCCGGGCTTCCACCGCGGCGCCCGGGATGGCGCCCCCCTGTTCGTCGGTCACGCGGCCAACGATGTCTCCGGTCGTCTGGGCGAGCACGATCGAGGCGCAGAGCAAGGGCGGCGCGAGGAGAACGGCGCGAAAAAATCGCGGCATGAGAGCCTCCTACGAATTTGCGGGATCCTAACATAGCGACTTCACACCGAGCGGCCGGGCGCGCCTCGACGCTTTCGGAAGGATGTGGTAAACACGCTCGCGACACCGCCGATGCGACTCTTCAAGAAGACCCTGGCCGACGCGGATTCCGACGGTCCGACCAAGCGCCTCCACATCGGCTGCGGACAGCAGTCGATCCCGGGGTGGATCAACATCGACAACCAGGGCCTCCAGGGAGTCGACCAGGTCCTGGACGTCCGGCAGGGGCTCCCGTTCCGCGACGTGACGACCATCTACGCCGAGCACTTCCTCGAGCACCTCTCCCTGGACGAAGGCCTCTCGTTCCTGGCCGAATGCCGCCGCGTGCTGCTTCCGGAAGGCATCCTCCGCCTGTCCACGCCCAATCTCGATTGGGTCCTGATCACCCACTACCGAGGCCGGGAGGCGTCCGAGCCGGATTCCCGCGAGGACTGCATGCGCCTGAATCGGGCCTTCCACGGATGGGGCCATCAGTTTCTCTACAACCAATCGATGCTGGCGGCGGCGCTGCATTCGGCGGGCTTTGCCCGGGTCGTCCCCTGCCGCTACGGTGAGAGCGGCGTGCCGGAGCTGACGGGACTGGAGCGGCACGAGACCTGGATCGACACGCCCGATCTTCCCCACGTGCTCATCGTGGAGGCCTCGGGAAGCGGGGACGGGGAAGGAATCCCGGACGAGCTCCTGAAGGAGTTTCGGGAAGCCATCGGGTCGAAATAGGGATTCGCTCTCAGCAGTTAGCTGTCAGCTTAGGCCTTCCGGAACGCCGTAGCTCGCAAGTACTGCGTGCCGGCGCCTTCGAGCGCGGTCACGCGAAAACCTTCTTTCTCCAGCCGCCGCGCAAGCTCACGCTCCGAGAACACGACCCCCGACCAGGAATCGGCGAACCATCGCCGGTAGAACTGCCGCGACCGGCCATCCACCTGGACGCGGAGGATCCCTCCCGGCTTCAGGAGCCGCGCGGCCTCCCGCAGATAGCGCTGGACGTAGGCCTTGCGCGGGAGGTGCTGGAAAACGATGTGGGAGAACGCAAAATCGAATTCGCCGTCGGGCAGGAAGCCCAGGTCGCCGTCGGTGCGATGCAGCGCGACGTTGGGCCGCCCCGCACAGTACTCCCGCGCGCGCACGATCATCTCCTCCGACACGTCCACGCCGACCGCGTGGGCGACGCGCTCCGACAGCGGCCGCAGCAGCCGGCCGATCCCGCAACCGATTTCCAGGACATGCCAGTCCGGCGCGATCGGCAGGCCGTCGATCACCCGCTCCGCGAGGTCGCGCTCGCCCGAGACCGCGAACGCTTCCGGGGTCTCCGCCGCCGTGGTGCAGATGTAGAACGGGGCGTTCTCGCGGGCGCGAATCTCCCAGTCCGAGCGCATCGCCTCGCGGCGGCGCCAGAGCCGGAGAGACAGAGAGCTCCGAAATGGCACGTCGCGCATGGTCGCGATGCTAGCAGGGCGCCGAGGACGCGAAACAACGCCGAAGTGCGGCTCGGGCGTACTCCGTACAATACGCGGCGATGGATCGGCTTGCTCCGCCTGAAAATGCCGTCTCCGGCGGTGGAAATTTCGCCGAGAAACCCGGGAGGATCGCTTCCCTCGTCGGAGCCTGTTCGGGCCTCGCCGCCGCCTGGCTCCTCGCCGGCCTCGTTCCCTCCCGTCCTCCGAAGGATCCGCTCCCGGGGTTTGCAGGAGTCCACGGCCTCGACCTCCGGCGCGAGGTGCTTCTCTTCGTCTTGACGGTGGCTCTAACGCTGGCCGGCGGAGCGATCGCGGCGAGGATGACCCGCCGCAGGCCGGTTGGGAAACCCGTGCCTCCGACGCCGCACGAGCTCCCGCCTGAGGCGCGGACGGTGTCCTTCGGGCTCGCCGCGGTTTGCGCCCACGCCATCGCGGCGTGGATCTTCGCCGTCTCCGGATTCCCGGCGCTCGCCGGGTCGGGAGGCGGCTTGGCGACGCTTCTTCTGGGATCCTGGGCTCTGGCTTGGATGCTGGGCGGCGGCCGACTCGATCGAGGAGTCGTCTTTCTGGGCGCGGCCAGCCCCCTTCTCATACTGGCGTTCCTCGGGCAGAGACCGATCCCCTTTGCCCGCGCCGCCGCGGTGGCCGCGTTTGTCCTGCCCGCTCTCGTATGGGCGCCGTGGCGTCGCGAGGCCGAGGCCCCTCGCTGGCTCCGGCGTTTGACGATCGGTGTGTTGCTGCCGGGCAGCTTCACCGCTCTGGCTGCCGCCGCGGTGCTGGGTGTGCCTCCCGTGGCCGACCTCTTCGAAGACGGCCACGCGTTGCTCCCCGCATCCGAGTATCTGCGCGGAGAGCTCCCCTATCGGGACTTCGTCCCCGGGCACGGGATCGTCAGCGACGGCCTCTTCGACGCCGCGAGTCTCCGGCTCTTCGGAGACGACTATCGCGGCTACTCCCGCGGCCGCAAGCTCCTGGGCGCGCTGTTCTGGCCCTCCTTCTTCGCGATCGGTTTCGCGGCGACCGGCAGTCCGGCCGCCGGCTTGTGGGCTCTGGCCCTCTCGTTCCTCTGCTTTCCTCAATACGCATTTCCCCGTGTCATCGCGTCGCTGGCCACGGTGGCGATCGCGGCGTTCGCCTCGCGAACGGGGAAACGATGGGCCTGGAGAGTGTGTGGCGCCGCCTTGCCACTGGACGCCTGCGTCTCGCTCGATTTCGCGATCTACGCGGCAGCGGCCGCGGTGACGGCCCTGATCGTCGCCCGCGGCGATCGGCGAGCGCACGCGCGCGCCGGTCTCGCGGGAATGCTCGGGGCGACGGCGGTGATCCTCGCGCTCCTGGCGGCCTTCGGCATCCTTCAGGATTTCGTGCGAACGACCGTCCTGTTCCTTCCGACGCTCTTCCCGGTCTACGCCAAGGGATTCTTCCCGGTGTTCACGCCTCCGGGAGAGATCGAAATCGGGTCGATTCCGGTTGCCGCCCTCTATGGCGCCGCAGCGCTTGCGCTCGTCCTGCTGGCCACGCAGCTTCCCCGAGGCGCGCGGGTCTCCGCAGGAGCCCGAGCCGCCCTGCCCGTACTGGCATGGATCGTCCTGGCCATGTTGTCGGTCGTCGAGCGCCGGCATTTCGGCTATCTCTTCTTCGCCATTCCCACGGCCCTCGTCCTCGTCGCGCGGTGGTTTCGCACGTCGGGACGCGCGGGACCGTGGAGGACGCTGGTGGCGGGAGCGGCAGTCGGCGCCTTCGCCTGGCTTCACAGCCCGATCGAGTTCGTGCACGTCATCTCGGCCGCCATCCAGAACTCGAGCTTCCCGCCGCATACGCTTCCCCTCGACCAGCCTCGCCGGGCCCGCGGAGCGCTCTTCCAGCCCAATGACCGGACCCTCATTCTGCGGACGGCCGAAATGATGCGGCGGGCGGACTTTCGGGATGGCGACACGTGGCTCGACTTCGCCAACGAGCCGGCCTTGTATTTCCTGTTCGATCGGCCCTGCCCCATCCGTTACTACGAGGTCCCATTTTACGAGTCGCAAAGCGCGCAGGAAGAGGTCATCGACGCGGTCTCGCGAAATCCTCACGTTCGCGCGGTGCTCGTCGCGGCGGTCTACCCCGAGATCGACTTGATCCTGAACGCGGATCGAGCGCCGCGCGTGCACGAGTTTCTCCGACAGCACTTTCACCCCTTCATGCGGGAAGACAACATCGAATTCTGGTTACGCGACCCGCAGAGCAATCCGTCCTTGGACACGAAGAACGGGCCCTAGCCTCGTGACCGTATCGGTGATCCTGATTCCCATCCTCGCCGCGTCGGCGGCCGGTATCGGCGCCATGGCCCGTGCCCTGGGCCGGTCGATTCCGACACCCGTCCTTTGCCTCTTCACCGTGTTGCCGATCCTCCTCTTTCCCGGCGCCTTCGTGTCTGACCGCACGCCGCTCCCCCTGGACCATGCCGCGAGCATTCGGCCCTGGAACGTCCTGCCTCATCCGGCGCCGCGAAACGCGAACTTAAACGACGTCGCGACACAATTGCTGCCCTGGGCACAGGCCGTGCGGGTCAGCTGGAAGGATCTCTCGCTCCCGCTGCGGAACCGCTGGAACGGTTGCGGAACGTCGCTGGCCGCCAACAGCCAATCGGCCGCCTACTCTCCATTCACGCTCCTGGCGCTGCTTCTGCCGCTCGTTCCGGGTTTCACGCTCCTGGCCGCGCTCAAGCTCCTATTCGCGATGTCCGGCATGTGGCTTTGGCTTCGAGAGCTCCAGGTCTCTCCGCGGGCGGCCGTGTTCGGGTCCGTCACTTTCGCATTCTCGTTCGCCTTCACACCCTGGCTCTTTTTCCCCAACGCGACGGTCATGAGTCTCTGGAGCTGGATCCTCTTTCTGATGGAGCTGTGCCGGGATCCGAAACGCCGCGCCGGGGCGACCGCCGCGCTGGCCGGAGTCTTCTCCATCGCCGCGCTCGCCGGCCATCCCGAGAACGTGGTTCTGGGCTGTCTCTTCGCGGGACTTTGGATTGCGGGCCGGCGAATCGTCGGCGATCTCCCGGAGCTCGGTGCCGTCACTCGAGCGACGGCGGTGGCGGCGACCCTGGCGCTGGGGTTGACCGCGTTTTGCCTTCTTCCGTCGATTTGGGCCATCGCCAGCTCCAGCAGCGCGGTCGCGGCGCAAACGCACCCGAGCGCTTTCTGGAACCCGCACGGCTCCGTTTGGCGCACGGGCGTGCTGACCCCGTTCTTTCCCCACGCGCTCGGGAATGCGGTCGAGTCGCCGGACGACAAACGCGTGGAAGCCTTCGTCACCGTGTGCGCGGT
>JBDTXY010000127.1:0-7589 GCA_040005945.1 Acidobacteriota bacterium | reverse complement strand
TAGTCGATGTTGGCGACGATCATCTTGTAGGGGGCATCTCCCACGATCGGAGCCGGGATGTGCTCGAGGATCGCGTCGAGCAGCGGCCGCAGGTCGCCCTCCTTGGCGTCCGGGTCCCGGGACACGTAGCCGAGGCGACCCGAACCGTAGAGGACTTCGAACTCCAGGTGGTGATCCTCGGTGGCCAGCGACAAGAAGAGGTCATGGATCTCCTCTTCCACCGCGGCCGTTCGGGCGTCGGCGCGGTCGATCTTGTTGATGAGCACGATCGGCCGCTTTCCGCCCTCCAGCGCCTTCTTCAGGACGAAGCGCGTCTGGGGCAGCGGCCCTTCCGAGGCGTCGACCAAGAGGAGCACGCCCTCCACCATCGACAGGATCCGTTCGACCTCCGAGCCGAAGTCCCTGTGGCCCGGCGTGTCGACGATGTTGATGATGACGTCCTTGTAGTGGACCGAGGTGTTCTTGGCCAGGATCGTGATGCCGCGCTCTTTCTCGAGCTCGCCCGAGTCCATGACGAGCTCCTCCACGTGCTGGCCGACGCGGAACGTGCCGCACTGATTGAGCAGGGCGTCCACGAGCGTGGTCTTGCCGTGGTCGACGTGCGCCACGATGGCGATCGCGCGCCGGTCGGCCCGTGTGGCGACCGGATGCGGAGTAATGGGGTCGATGGCGGTCATGGCGAACGGAGGAGCCTATACCGAGACGGCCTCGCTTGTCAGCCGGCATAATGTCGCCCATGGATCCCCGCGGCGCGCTCCGACACCACTTCCGCCATGAATCCTTTCGTCCCGGGCAGGAAGACGTGGTGCGGGCGGCGCTCGCGGGCCGCGATCTGCTGGCCGTCATGCCGACGGGCTCCGGCAAATCGATCGGCTACCAACTTCCCGCACTGCTCCTGGAAGGGCCGACGCTCGTGGTCTCGCCCTTGATTGCGCTCATGAAGGACCAGGTCGACGAGCTCGCCCGGAAGGGAATCGCGGCCGCGGCTCTGCACTCGCTCGCATCGTCCGCGCAGCGGCGGGCGGCCGAGGCCGCGATGCGGGAAGGCCGGCTGCGGCTCCTCTACGTCGCGCCGGAGCGTTTCGCGTCCGCGTCGTTCCAGCGGCTGCTCGCCGAGGTGCCCCTGGCGCGCTTCGCGGTCGACGAGGCGCACTGCGTCTCGGAGTGGGGCCACGACTTCCGGCCCGACTACCGGGCCTTGGCCGACGCGGCCCGCCGCTGCCGCCGCGCCGACGGCGCTCCGGGCCGTCCTCCGATCACGGCATTCACCGCCACGGCCACGCCGGAAGTCCGCGAGGACATCGTCGCGCTGCTGGGCCTCGAGAACCCGGAGGTCTTCGTCGCGGGTTTCGACCGGCCAAATCTTTTCCTGGACGTCCGCAAGGTCTCCGGCGAGATCGAGAAGCGCACGCTCCTGCCGGAGTTCGTGGGGCAGCGCCGGGCCCTCGTCTACGCCGCCACGCGCAAGAGCGCCGCCCGCGCCGCCGACGCGCTGCGACATGCCGGGCTGGCCGCCGAGGCCTACCACGCCGGAATGGAGGAGTCCGAGCGCACCCGCGTCCAGGACCGGTTTGCCGACGGGTCGGTCCAAGTCGTGTGCGCCACGAACGCCTTCGGTATGGGAATCGACCGGCCCGACGTCGAGGCCGTGGTCCACTTCGAGATCCCCGGCTCGCTGGAGGCCTACTACCAGGAGATCGGCCGCGGAGGGCGCGATGGCCGCCGCGCCGACGCGACGCTCCTGTGGAACTACGTGGACGTGCGCACGCGGGAATTCTTGATCGAGCAGACTGAAGAGTCGGAGCACCGCGAGCGCCGGCGAGAGCTCGACCGCGCGAAGCTCTCCCGCATGATCGCGTACGCCGACTCCTCCGGCTGCTACCGCGCGACGATCCTCGGATACTTCGGCGAGCGGGGGGCTCCGTCCCAGTGCGGGTTCTGCGGCAGCTGCGCGCGGCGGCGCGACGTGTCGCCCGAAGACCTGCTGCGGCTGCGCAAGATCCTGTCCGGGGTGGCCCGGGGCGGGGAGCGATGGGGCAAGCGCAAGGTCGTGGCGATGCTGACGGGCGACCTCGACGGGCTGCCCGAGCCGCTCACGCGCCTCTCGACCACCGGCATCCTGTCGACCGAGAGCCCGAGGACCGTGGGCGACTGGATCGACGCGGCGCAGGGCGGAGGACTCCTGGCCGCGACCGACGACGTCTATCGGACGCTTTCGCTGACCCGAGCCGGCCGCGATGTCATGGCCGGACGGACGCCGCAGGTCGCGCTGACCCTCCCGGAGCCGCCGCGGCCCAAGGCGAAGCGGAAGAAGGTCTCCAAGGCCCTCGCGGCGGCTACGAACGGCCCCGCGAATCCCGCGAGCGCGCTCAAGATCGATGCGCTGCGGGAGTGGCGGCGCCAGGAGGCGGCGCGGCGCTCGGTCCCCGCCTACGTCGTCCTGCACGATCGCACGCTGGCCGCGTTAGCCGCCGCGCGCCCGTCCACTCTGGACGCGCTTTCCGAGATCCCCGGCATCGGGCCGGCAAAGCTCGAGGCCTACGGCAAGGATCTGCTCGCGCTGCTGGACGCGGAGGGCGCGTAGTGGCCGGGTCCCACCGCCTCGTCTATTCGAGCGGGCAGGGCCGCATCTGCCCCGGCTGCGGCTGGCCGCGGGAAGATTGCCGCTGCTCGAAGAACCTGCCGGAGCCCGAGCAGGCCGTTCCCGAAAAGGTCACGGCGAGGCTGAGTCTGGAGAACCGCGCCTCCGGCAAACACGTGACGATCTTGGACGGCCTCCCCCGAAACGGCGCCTATCTGGAGAAGTTGTGCCGGGATCTCAAGAAAGCCTGCGGCACCGGCGGAGCCGTCGGCGAAGATGGGATCGAGCTTCAGGGCGATCAGCGCGAGAGACTGCGGGAGCTTCTCCCCAAGAAAGGGCTGCAGGTGAAGGGATGACGGCCACGCGCGTCTATCTGGTGCGCCACGGCGCCACGGAGCTGTCGGCGGAAGACTGCTTCGCCGGCGAGACCGACGTGCCCCTCTCCGACGTCGGGCGCGCTCAGGCTCGCACGCTCGCGCAGCGCCTGGCGGAGGAACCGATCGCCGCCTTCTATGCGAGCCCGCTGGGGCGCACGATGGAGACGGCGAGGATCCTGGCACAGCCGCACGGCCAGCCGGTGATCCCGAAGGAGGGCATGCGCGAGATTTCGCACGGACGCTGGGAAGGCAAGCGGCGCGCCGAGGTCGAGAAGCTCTTCCCCGAGGAGTACGCCCGCTGGGAGGCCGATCCCTACTCCTTCTCGCCCTCCGGCGGCGAAACCGGCCTGGCCGTGACGGCTCGCGCCCTGCCGGCGCTTCTGGAGATCGTCGCCGCGCATCCAGGCCGGCGGATCCTGATCGCTTCGCACAAGGCCACGATTCGCCTTCTCATCGGATCGCTGCTGGGATTCGACCTGCGCCGCTACCGCGACCATCTGGATCAGAGCCCGGCCTCGCTCAACATCCTGGACTTCCAGGACCTCGGACACGCCCGCCTGTCGCTCTTCAACGATACATCGCACTATGCGTCTTCTTCCTCGAGCACACCGGCGATTCCGGAGGGCCGCCTGTCGTCGGTTTGGGATCGCAAGGATTGAGCCGGTATCCTTCCTGGGCGCTCTGAAGGAGGCGAAATGAGATTTCTGCGTGGATCGCTTCTCGGACTCGGTCTCTCGCTTTCCCTCTGGGCCGCGCCTCCTGCCGAGGGCCAAACGGGCGTCACGCTCGAACGGATCCTCTCCGCTCCTTTTCCGAGCGAGCTCGTGGCCGCCCCCGTGGGTGGCGCGGTCGCGTGGGTCTTCAACGCTCGGGGGGCACGGAACGTCTGGGTGGCCGAGCCGCCCGACTTCACGGGTCGAGCCCTCACGGTCTACTCGGCGGACGACGGACAGGAGATCGGGGACCTCGCGTTCACCCCGGAGGGAAAGAGCGTCGTTTTCGTGCGCGGGGGCGAGGCGAACAAGCGGGGTGAGTTTCCGAACCCCCTGAGCCGCCCGGAAGGCGTCGAGCAGGCAATCTGGATCGTCGGCCTCGACGGATCCTCGCCGCGGAAGATCGCCCAGGGACAGGCGCCGGCGGTCTCCCCCCGGGCCGACCGCGTCGCCTTCGTCTCGAAGGACCACGTGTGGTGGGCGCCGCTCTCGGGCGACGGAAAGCCCGAAGAGATCATCCAGACGCGAGGAGAGCCGGGAGCTCTCCGGTGGTCCCCGGACGGAACCCGGATCGCCTTCGTGAGCGATCGGAGGGAGCACAGCTTCGTCGGGATCTTCGACGTTTCCGCCCGCACCGTGCGTTTCATGGACCCGTCCGTCGATCACGACACGGCGCCCGTCTGGTCCCCCGACGGCAAGCGGATCGCCTTCCTTCGCATCCTCTCCTCGAGGCAGACTCGGATCTTTCGCCCGCACCGCGAGGGCGAGCCGTGGGAGATTCGTGTCGCCGACGTCGCCTCGGGAGCGGGGCGCGCCCCCTTTCGGACGGCGACCGGGGCCGGCAGCGTTTATCGCGAGACCGTGGGACGCGACCAGATCTTCTGGGCCGACGGCGACCGCCTGGTCTTTCCCTGGGAGAAGGACGGCTGGACGCATCTCTATTCCGTGCCCGCCTCGGGGGGAACCCCGACCCTGTTGACCCCAGGAGCCTTCGACGTGGAGGACGTCTCTCCATCGGCGGACCGCCGCGCCGTGCTCTTCAGCTCGAACCAGGGAGACACCGATCGGCGGCATCTCTGGAGCGTTTCCGTCGCGGGCGGCCAACCCGCCTCCCTATCCTCCGGGACCGGCATCGAGTGGCAACCGACCGCCTGTTCGGACGGCCGCTCGATCGCGTTCTTCCGATCCGACGCCCGGCGGCCGCCCCGTCCGGCCATACGGCTCGCGGACGCATCCTCACGAGACCTTGCGCCGAAGGCGCTCCCGCCGGATTTTCCGGAGTCCGACCTCGTGGCGCCGGAACCCGTGGTCTTCACGGCTTCGGACGGCAAGGCCATCCACGGCCAGCTCTTTCTTCCCGCCGGAGGGAAGGCCCCGCAGCGTCGGCCCGCCGTCGTCTTCTTCCATGGCGGCTCGCGCCGCCAGATGCTGCTCGGTTGGCATTACAACTACTACTATCGCAACGCGTACGCCTTCAACCAGTACCTCGCCAGTCGCGGCTTCGTGGTGCTCTCGGTCAACTACCGGAGCGGCATCGGCTACGGAATGGAGTTTCGAGAAGCCCTCGACTACGGAGCCAGCGGTGCCTCCGAGTTCGCCGACGTCGTGGGTGCGGGCCTGTACCTGCGGAGCCGGCCGGATGTCGATCCGACCCGCATCGGTCTTTGGGGCGGTTCCTACGGCGGCTATCTCACCGCGCTCGGTCTGGCCCGCGCCTCGGACCTCTTCGCCGCAGGCGTCGACCTGCACGGCGTCCACGATTGGAACGTCGTCATCAAGAATTTCGAGGCCGGCTACGATCCGGAGAAGCAGCGCGATGCGGCGCGGCTGGCGTTCGATTCGTCACCGATCGCATACGTGAAGAGTTGGCGCTCGCCCGTTCTTCTCATCCACGGAGACGACGACCGCAACGTCCCATTTTCGGAGACCGTCGACATCGCCGAGCCGCTTCGCAGGCAGGGCGTCGAGGTCGAGCAGTTGATCTTCCCCGACGAGATCCACGATTTCCTGGTGCACGAGCACTGGCTCGAGGCGTATCGCGCCGCCGCCGACTTTCTCGAGCGGCGTCTGAAGGGCGCACCCACGCGTCCGGCGTCCTAGCGGGAGCATTGTCACGGAGCGATCACGCCGCAGCTGGCCCGCGAGCGCCGACTTGCATTCGCCGCACCGCTATGAGAGGCTATGAAGCCTGGCAGCGCCGATCCGGACTCGGACGCGCGCCGACACCACGAACGTAGGCCTCGCCGGCGAATCCTCCGTTCCCCCAAAACAACACAGCCGGAGACTTTCCTCGAGGAGGATTCTTTGCCTTTCTCTCAATTCGGACTCCACCCGGACCTCTTGCGCGGCGTGCGCGAGATGGGATTCACACGGCCCACGCCCATCCAGACGGACACGATTCCCCCCGCGATGCTGGGCCGAGACGTGCTGGCCTGCGCGATGACGGGCAGCGGCAAGACGGCCGCCTTTCTTCTCCCGATCTTCCACCAACTGATCGGAAAGCGCCGGGGCGTCACCCGCGCCCTGGTCCTGACGCCCACACGCGAGCTCGCCGCTCAGATCGACGAGCACGCGCGGCAGCTGACCACCCACACCTCGCTCTCGGCCGCGGCCGTCTTCGGAGGCGTGTCGATGGGACCGCAGGAGCACGCGTTCCGGTCGGGTGCAGACATCCTGATCGCGACCCCGGGCCGCCTCCTGGATCACTTTCGGTTTCCGTACGCCAAGCTCGAGGGCCTCGAGGTCTTAGTGCTCGACGAAGCGGACCGCATGCTCGACATGGGGTTTCTGCCGGACATCCGCCGGGTCTTGAAGCACCTGCCGGTCCGCCGTCAGACGCTGTTCTTTTCGGCGACGATGCCGCCGCCGATCGGCGTGCTGGCCCGCGAGATGCTCAAGAACCCGCTGACCGTCAACCAGGAGCGCAAGGCCACGCCCGCCGTGGGGATCACGCAGGCGGTCTATCCGGTCTCGCAGAACCTCAAGGCTCCGCTGCTGCTGGAGCTCCTCAAGCGCGGCGACATCAAGAACGTTCTGGTCTTCACCCGCACCAAGCACCGCGCCAACCGTCTCGCCGAGACCCTCCTGAAGAAGGGGGTGCCGTGCGAGCGGATCCACGGCAACCGCACCCAATCGCAGCGCACCCAGGCGCTGGCCGGGTTCAAGGCGGGCAAGCACCGCGTGCTCGTGGCCACCGACATCGCGGCGCGCGGCATCGACGTCGAGGCCCTGTCGCACGTCATCAATTTCGACGTGCCCCACGTCCCCGAGGACTACATCCATCGCGTGGGGCGCACCGCCCGCGCCGACATGACCGGCGACGCGTTCACGTTCGTGTCTCCCGAGGAGCAGTCGGACCTGGCGGCGATCGAGCGGGAGATCGGGAAGCGCCTGCCCCGCATCACGGTGCCGGGATTCGACTACACCAAGGCGCCGGCCGAACGGTTCGAGATTCCCATCGGCGAGCGCATCGCGCAAATCCGCACCCGCAAGGCCGAGGAGCGCAAGCGCGCCAAGGAGAAGGTGGAGCGCCGTTTGGCCAACGAGGCTGCCCAGCGGTCGCGCGGAGGCCAGAGCCGGCCCAACACGTCCGGCCACCCGTCCGCCCAGGCCCGGCGAGATCGCGGACCCGCGCCTGGAGCCGCGGTCGTGCCCTTTGGTCGACGCAGTCGGTGAGGGGTTAGCCTCTGAACCGAGGTGATTTTCAGGCGCGCACGCGCCCGAAAATCATTTCCCAGCGGCGCCGTACACAGGAAGCGTTCCGAGAGCGGGGCGAGCGGGAGCCGGCATCGGGGGCATGACCGGCACCGTCTGGCCGGGCAGCACGGGCAGCGGCACGTTGCGCCCGCGTGCGTAGACTTCGTGGCGCCCGTTGGTCTTGTACCACTCGGCCAGCGTGGCCGTCTGGAACATCTCCTC
>JBDTXY010000126.1:0-7625 GCA_040005945.1 Acidobacteriota bacterium | reverse complement strand
GGGCGAGCCGCGAGCCGGTGCCGAAGGCAGATCCCGCAGCGCAGCGTAGGCGACGGTCTAAACCCCCAGCTCCTTCGACGCCATCGCGGTTCCCTCGACGCGCGCGCGGATCTTGGCGAAGGCGGTGTCTCGCGAGGTCGAGACGTCGTCGCCGAACGGGGAGAAGCCGCAGTCGTCCGTGGTTCCCAGATGCGCGGGATCGATGTGCTTGGCGGCTTCCAGCACGCGGTCCCGAACCTGCCCCGCCGTCTCGATGCGCGGGTCGATCGGGTCCGTGACGCCCACGAAGATCCGGCGGCTTCCGGTGGCCTCCGCTCCCAGGATCTCGAGCACCCGCGCCGGATCCTTTTCGCTCGCGAGCTGGATGAAGAAGTTGTCCACATCGAGCCGGAAGAGCGCGGGGAGCAGCTCGGCGTAGTCCACGTCCGCGCTGTGGGTCGAGTCTCGATCCCCGCCCGGACAGGTGTGGACTCCGATGCGGCGCCGCTCCTCGGGCGTGAACAGCGCGAGCACACGGTTGTTCAGGGACACGAACGCGTCGAGCAGGCCCTTTGAGGGATCCAGCTTGACCGCCAGCCGTCCTTCCGTGAAGTCGATCTGCACGGTCGCACCGGCGGCCAGGCAACGCCGGATATCGGTCGCCGCCTCCCGGACGAGCTCGTCCAAGAACTCCTCGCGCGGATAGTCCCGGATTCCCTCCTGCGGGTAGAGAAGCGAGAGTGCCGAGGCCGCGATGACCGCCTGCTTCATCGGCGCGGTCGCGTACTTCTGGGCGTATTCCAGATAAGTCGCGGCGTAGGTGGAGTAGTGAAAGGGACCGGCCGTCAGAACGGGAAGCTGCCGTTCGTGGCCGTCCGCGAAGGTGATCTTCGCGCCCGCCGGGGCGAGATTCTCGAGACCCCGGACGGGGTAGGTCGCGAAGCTCGGCTTGCGCTGCTCGCCATCGGTGATGACCGGCGAGCCCGTCTCCTGGAAGAGCCGGAGGGTGTCGCGCACGGCGCCGTCGAAGAGAGCCTCCAAGGCGTCGCTTGAGATGCGCCCGCCCGCGAAGGCCTTCATCCCCTCGATGAGCTCGGGAGGCCGTGGAATACTTCCAATCGGCTCGGTAGGTAAGCTCATCCGGCGAATCTAACCAAAGCCTGCCAAGGGAGCAAGGATTCGCCGGGATGGGAGTGAAAAACGGCTAGAGGAGTACCGATGCGACGAGGGCTTGTCGTTCTCGAGGTGATCGCTTCCATCTTGCTGTTCGCCGCATCGGTGGCGGCCCAGCCCTTGGATCCCGCGCTCTATCAGGACATGCGATGGCGGCTGGTGGGCCCCTTCCGCGGCGGTTGGGCGACGTGCGCCGAGGGCGTTCCGGGCGCGCCGTCGACGTTCTATTTCGGCGCGGCCGCGGGAGGCGTTTGGAAGACGGAGGACGCCGGGGAAACCTGGAATCCGATCTTCGACAAGGAGTCCGCGGCATCGATCGGGGCGCTCGCAATCGCGCCTTCCGACCCCAACGTGATCTACGCCGGCACGGGCCAGATCCAGGCGCGTTACGACATCGCTTCGGGCGACGGCGTCTTCCGCTCCGACGACGGCGGCAAGAGCTGGCGGCACCTGGGCCTCTCGGCCACGCGGGCGATCGGCCGGATCCTGATCGACCCGCACGATCCGAACGTGGTGCTCGTGGCGGCGCTCGGACACATCTTCGGCTCGAACCGCGAGCGCGGGATCTTCCGCACCGCCGACGGCGGCAAGACCTGGAGCCAGGTTTTGTTCGTCAACGAAGAGACCGGCGGCGCCGACCTCGCGGCCGACCCCGAGAATCCGGCGGTCGTCTATGCGTCGCTCTGGCAGGCCCGAAACTACCCGTGGCTCTCGTACTTCAAGCCCGTGGGCGGCCCGAGCAGCGGGCTCTACAAGTCCTCCGACGGCGGCATCACGTGGGCCCGCGTCCAGGGCGGCGGCTTTCCGGCGGGCGATCTGGGCCGCATGGGCTTAGCCGCCGCGCGAGGCGGCCGGGTGTGGGCGCTCATCGACGCCCCGGCGGCCGGCGAGGAGCCCGGTCAGGCGGGGCTCTATCGCTCGGACGATCGAGGTGCCAGTTGGGCCCGCGTCAATGCAACGGCGGGCCTGGCCTCGAGCTACGTGAACCGCCTGACCGTCGATCCCCGAGAGCGCGACACGGTCTACGTGACCGGGCAGTCGATCCGGCGTTCCGACGACGGCGGCAAGACGCTGCGGTTTTTCAAGGGGGCCCCCGGCGGCGACGACTATCACTTCCTCTGGATCAATCCGAAGCGACCCGAGATCATGGCCGCCGCGGCGGATCAGGGAACCGTCGTGACCGTCAACGGAGGCAGCAGCTGGAGCAGCTGGTACAACCAGCCGACCGCCCAGCTCTACCACGTCGAGACCGACGATCGCTTTCCCTACTGGATCTACAGCGGCCAGCAGGACAGCGGCACGCTCGGAGCCGCCAGCCGCAGCGACTACGGCTCTCTGTCGTACCGCGACTGGCACCCGGTCGGCGGGGAGGAGCGCGGCTGGGACGTTCCCGATCCGGAGGATCCCGAGATCGTCTACTGCACCGGGCTCGGGGGAACGATCACGCGCTACGACGGCCGGACCGGACAGGTGCAGAACATTTCGCCCGCCGTCGAGAGCACGTACGGGCGCAGGCCCACCGGCGAGGGCCTGCGGTGGACATGGATCTTTCCGCTCGCGGTCTCGCGCCGCCCTCCCCACGCGCTGTACACCGGCGCGCAATATTTGCTGCGCTCGCTCGACCAAGGGCACAGCTGGGAGAGAATCAGTCCGGACCTCTCCGGAGTCGAGCCCGGATCGGCGGGCTGCGAGGGCGACGTCAGCGTCGCCAATGCGCGTCCCTGCGGCTTCGGCGTCGTCTTCACGATCGCCCTCTCTCCGGCGGACGATCGCGAGATCTGGATCGGGACCGATGACGGCCTGATCCAGCTGACGCGCGACGGGGGCAAGACCTGGCAGAACGTTACGCCCAAGGGGCTTCCCGTCTGGGGCAAGGTCGCCACACTCGACGTCTCGGCGCTGGATCCCGGAGTGGCCTACGCGGCCGTCGACACTCACCGTCTGGATGACTTCACGCCGCACGTCTACCGCACACGAAACTGGGGCCAGCAATGGGAGGACATCGCCGCGGGACTTCCGGCCTCGCGGTTCGTCACGGTCGTGCGCGCGGATCCCGTGCGCCGCGGTCTTCTCTATGCGGGAACCGACGGAGGCGTTTCCGTGTCGTTCGACGACGGGGCGCATTGGCAGCCGCTGCAGCTGAACCTTCCCACTTGCTGGGTGGGCGATCTCAAGGTGCATGGCTCGGATCTGATCGCAGCGACTCAGGGCCGGGCGCTCTGGGTGTTGGACGACGTTTCCCCTCTGCGACAGCTGCCGGCCATCACCCCGGCGCCGGCGCATCTCTTCGCGCCGGAGCCGGCCGTTCGGGTGCGGGCCGATATGAATCGCGACACGCCGCTGCCGCCCGAGACCCCGATGGGGCAAAACCCGCCCACTGGCGCGGTTCTGGACTACGTCCTGGCGAAACCGGCGAAGTCGGCGGTGCGGCTCGAGATCCTGGACGAGCGTTTGGAGACGGTGCGCTCGTTCTCCAGCGAAGATCCGCCCGAGCGCGTGAACGTCCGCCAATACTTCATGGACTTCTGGATCCGGCCGCAGGCGCCGCCTCCGGCGGCGGCAGGCCACCACCGATTCATCTGGGATCTGCGATACCGCCGCCCGAAGGCGGATCGGTCCGAGTACTCGATTGCCGCGATGCGCGGCGAGGACACGCCCGTCGATCCGCGAGGACCCCTCGCCGTGCCGGGCCTCTACACCGTGCGTCTGACCGTAGACGGGAAACGCTTCGAGCAGCCGCTTCGGATCACGATGGACCCGCGGGCGAAGGTCTCGTTCGAGATCCTGGCGAGCGAGCTCGCGTTTCAGCGCCGGGTCATGGAGGCGATGGATTCCTCGTTCGACGCGCTCACGCGGGTGCGCGCCCTTCGCGGGCGGTTGGCGCAGCGCAAGGAGCGCTCCGGAGCAACGGGCGCTGCGGCCGAAGCGATCGCGGAAGCGGATCGCGAGGCGAGCCAAATCGAAGAGGGAGAGACGCGTGGGCCTCGGCGCCCGGGAGGCGGCCTCGCCGGCTTGAACGCAACGCTCGCCGCGATCGTCACCGCGCTCGATCTGTCGGATTCGGCTCCGACGGCGATCCAGCAGACCGAGTACGAAAGCGCGCGATCCAGGCTGGACGAGCTACTGTCGCGCTGGCGGCGGCTCTCGGTCGAGGGGCTCGCCCGATTGAACGCGGCGTTGCGGGGGGCGGCGATGCGGGAGATCACGCTCGAGGAGATCGAGAAGGCGCAGGTGTCGGATGGCCGCCGGTCCGGAGTCGACATCGAATGACCACGTCGCTCCTCGGCCGCCTGGCGCGGCGAGCCACCCAGCGGCCTTTCGCGCCGGGGGTCTACGCCCAGGGCCCGCCGCTTCACACCGTCATCTCGAGCGCCGCGAGGGATCCCGCGCTCGACACGGGCCTCTGGCAATCGAGCGCGGGATCCCTCGTCGCCTCGCTCCTCGGAATGACAGGCGGAGGGTTGGTCTGCCCGGCAGGATTCGAACCTGCGACCCTCAGCTTAGAAGGCTGATGCTCTCTCCGGGCTGAGCTACGGGCAGCAGGGAACATTATCTGTCAGGGCTCGTGATCCGCTCTTGACCGGTTGGCGTCGCGGGCGTACAAGAGGAGCGAGTCGGCCCTCTTGACCTAGGAGGTGAGCCATGAGGACTCTGTACCGCTCTTCCGGTCTTGCCGTGTGCGTTTTTCTGGCTGCCGTGTCCTTGCGCGCACAATCCCAATCGGCGACCCCTGCGGACGAAAAGGACATCCGCGATATTGGCGCTCAGATCCAGGAGGCCTGGAACAAGGGGGACGCGAAGATGATCGCGGCCCTGTGGCTGACCGACGGCGACTACGTCAGCTCCACGGGCCGGATGGCCAGCGGCCGCGAGCAAGTGGAGAAGGCATTTTCCGAGCAGTGGGCGGCGATCTATCGAAGGACCAGGATCGTCCACACGCTGACGACGGTGCGCTTCGTGCGCCGCGACGTGGCGATTGCCGACGGAGCCTTCGAGATCACCGGCATGAAGGACGCCTCCGGAAAGTCTCTGGGATCGCGCAGCGGCTTAACGACCGTCGTCGTCGCCAAGAAGGGGGATCGCTGGTACGTGGCTGCCTTGCGCGGAATGGTCCCCACCGTGCCCGCCGGAAGCCCGGGGAAATAGCCGCCGGCGCCCACTCAGGAGGCAAAGGAGGCGAACCGCTTGCTCCGCTGCAGGGGAATCGAGAACCAAGCCGAGCGCGGGATTTTTCGGGTTCTCGATGACGACCAGCCGACTCCTCTCGTCAGCCTGGCCCAGGTAGCGCGGCTTGCCGACCTGCTGCTTCGCGAGAACGAGCTGTCCGGGAGGTTCGCCGTCACGCCGGACGGTTCGCTCGCGCTGGAGCTCCCCGCGGAGGAGCGCACGTTTTTTCACAACGGCATCGTGTTCGCGGCGCTGGACGCCTTCAATGACCCCGTCAAGAATCCGACCCTGTCGCTGCTGGCCGAGCCTTCTGAAGAGTGAGGGAATCTCAATCCTTCTGGAGGTGCGCGTAGAGCGAGTCGTAGAGGAAGCCGGCCTTGTCCAGGATGTCCGGGTCGTCGGAGCCGACATCCGTGAAGCCCTGACTGATCGCCCGGAGGCCGGCCGATTCGGGCGTGGTCGCCAACTCCTCCGGAAAATCGGCGCCATGGACGATGCGCGCCAGGCGCAGGAGCGCCGCATCGTGGGAAAGCCGTTCGGCCACGAGCTGCTCGAAGGAGCATCGATTGAGCGCGTCCTTGTGGGGATATCGAGCCCCCGGCGCGTCGAACCCGATCGCGCCTTGCCGGTCCTGGACCGAGGCCACCTCGTCGGGCTCGACGAACAGGATTTCCGCCGTCGGGTCCAGGAAACGGCGGATCAGCCATCCGGTCGCCGTCCGATTGACGTGAATGCGTTTTCGCGTGATCCACTTCATCGGTCTTCCTCCGTGACGCGCGGCTGCGAGGGCAGGTATCGCGCCGCCCAAAGGGTTCCCGCGAGGCCCAGCACGGCGGCCGCGACGAAGGTCCAGAAGGGTCGAATCGTCCACAGCGCGCCGCCGATCACGGCCGCGCCCGCGACCGCGAAGCCTCGGATCGCGTAATAGAGGCCGACGGTCCGGCCCCGCGCGTCGCGGTCGGATAGGTCCACGATCAGCGCCTTACGGGCGGGCTCTCCGATCTCGCGAAGCCCTCCCATGGCGTAGGCGGCGATGAGCTGCCCAAAGGTCTTCGAAGCGAGAACCGCCAGCGGATACGCCGTGAAGAAAACGTAGGTCATCAACACGAACGGTTTTTTCTCCGCCCGGCCCGCCAGCGCCGCGGCCGGAATGTAGGACGCAATCGCGGTCATCATCAGCACGGAGACCAGAACGCCAAACTGCGCGGGGGACACGTGAAGGATTTCCACCGCCCAAACCACCAGGAACACGTCCGGCAACCCCTCGCACAGACGAACGAGGCAATCCGCGATCAAGAGTTGACGCAGCGCCGGACGAAGACGCACCCTTCGGGCGGAAGCCAAAGCCGGCCGCGGCGTTTCGGTCTCGCCCGCCCGGCCGCGCAAGGCGCGCGCGAGGCCCAGGAGCATGCCCACCGCAAGCGCGATCGAAACCGCAAAACCGATGCGCATGCCGCCGGCAATCCCAAACCGCTCGAGCATCAGGCCGCCGATGGGCGGCGCGAGCACGATCGGGACGCGTTTCAGGATCGCCTGGACCGTAAACCCCACGACGCGCCGGCTGCCCTCGAGCTCCTCTCCCACCAGCGAGAACGTCGCTGGAAGACCCAGGGAAGCCCAGGCCATGACCAAAAGAAGACCGACGAAGACTCCGGCGATCGTCTGCCAGAGCCAAAGGACCGCGAACCCCGCGGTGCTGAGGGCGCCGAAGAGAATCAGCGCGTCGCGAGAGCCCAGACGATCCGAGATCCGGCCTCCCGGATACGCGTAGGCGGCGTCGAGCAGGTCCTTCAGCGTCCCGAAGAGACCCAGCGCGAAGGCGGAGGCGCCGAGCGTGCGCAAATATTCGGGCAAGTAGCGAAACCAGAGCTCCTCCCCGAACCCAAACACGAAGAGCGCGAGGGCGAGTGCCGTCGCGCGACGGGCGGCCACACCGCGAATCTATCAAGGCTCAGACTCTGAGCGGGCCGCTTCGCCACCGCCAGGACGGCCGCGAGGGGCACGCCGCCGCCCGACGCGTATCGACCGCCACCACGACGGCGAGCTCGCCCGGAATCAGGAGCCCGAGCAGGAGCGCGGTCTCGGCGGCCGGCAGGAGAAGCGCCGCCAGAATCACGAACGGCGCCGGGATCGGTCGAGGCAATCGACGTGCCACCGACGCTCCAAAAGCCAGACGCAGAATCAATTTGACTTACGCGCCGCGCCCCTCAGACACATGGAAGCCGCGTACAAAGACGCGAACAGACGCCGTCTAAAGATTCGAACGTTCGGCTCCGAATCGCCGCGCGACCACCGTCCCTTCGCCG
>JBDTXY010000125.1:0-7670 GCA_040005945.1 Acidobacteriota bacterium | reverse complement strand
GGGATAATCCGCGCAAGCCGGAGCTCCGGCGGTCGGCCAAACACCCCTCGGGCACCAGCCGGGTCGAAAACGACCCAGCAGGCGTGACGAACGAATAGAGCTCGGCTCGCTCGAGGAGCGAAAGCCTAGAGGAGCGACCTTCCCCCGTCGACACGCAAAATCTGGCCGGTCACGAAGGATGGGCCAGTGCACAAAAAAGCGACAGCCTCTGCTACCTCTTCGGCCCGCCCGTTGCGCCGCAACGGTGTCGCCGCGGCCCACCGAGCCGCCAGGCTCTCCGAGGTCCCCTCCGGAACCAGGACCGTGCCGGGGGACACTCCGTTGACCGAAACCTCCGGAGCCAGCTCGATCGCCAGCGCTCGAACCAATCCTTCGACCGCCGCCTTCGACACCGAGTGGGCCAGGTAGTTCCGCTCCGGCATGAGCGCCAGGAAATCTGAGACGAGCACTACGCGGCCGCCGCGGCGGCGAAGGGTCGGCGCGGCCTCGCGGGCGAGCAGAAACCCCGCGCGGGCATTGACGTCCATGGCTGAATCCCAGAGCGTCTCGTCGGTCTGCGCGAGGCTCGCGCGGTGAAAGTTGGCGGCGGAGTGGACCAGGAAATCCAAATCGCCGAATGCCTCCAGCGTCTGGCGAACGAGGTCCCGGCAGGCATCCGGATCCGACAGGTCCGCCCGGACGGCCCGGCTGCGCCTGCCGAGCCCGCGAACCTGGTCCGCCACCTCCTGAGCCGGCGCTTGCGACCCTCGATAGTGCACCAGAACGTCGCATCCCGCCTTCGCCAGCCCCAGCGCGATCGCCCGTCCCACGCGCACGCCCGCTCCGGTGACCAGGGCGATCGGCGCCTCGTGGCGGCCGCTCATCGGCCGGCGGTCGGCCGGGGCCGAACGAACGCCGCCGGATCCGCCATCAGGCGGCCGTTATCCAGGAACGCGTTCCACTCCGAGGTCAAGGCCCAAAGATGGGTTCCGACGGCCAGCAGCGACGCGGTCAGGTGCACCCCGGAGGGGAGAGCTCGGGTGTGCACGGCGCCGCCGAGCACGAAGACCGCGATCGCGGACAACAGCGCCAGGGTCGCGGGAGGGGAGGTCCTCCGCTTGAACCCGCGCAAGGCGTCGAGGATCGACTGGCGGTCGTCCGGCGGCAAGGCGGCGATTTCGTCTTTGACCAGACGGCCGGTCCCGATGAAGAAGAAGAGGACCATGGACTGGGAGAAGAGCGACAGCAACACGGTCGGGATCGCATACGCGACGTGCTTGGTCACGAGCAGGCGGGCGATCGGGTCGGCCGCCGCCAGATGGGCGGCCAGGACGAAGCCCTGGACCGAGGTCAACAGGAACCCGGCGAGAGCGAGAAGCGTGCCGGCGAGCAGTGCGACCGCCATGGGCGCAGAGCGTACCGCAGCCCGCGAGGCGGGACGCTCAGGGGCCGTAGAGGAGGAGGCCGAACGTGATCTTGAGGAAGGCCGCCATCTCCTGACGGGTCGCCGGTTTGATCGTTTCGCGCCGTGGAGACGTGGCGGTCGGGCGTGCAGGCCGCGTTCGTGAAGGGCCCGGCGGCCGAGAGTGTCAACGCGAAGAGCCACGCGCCGGCAGCCGCCAGACCCGCAGGGGCGAGGCGATTTCGCAAGGAGGCTTTGCGGTTGCCCACGTGATCGACGCTTCGAGGGATGAGTCGCGCCATTTTAACAGAGCTTTCCTTGACCGGCCCCTGGGGGCGGGACAGAATCCCGCAAGGGTTATGAGCACCGAGCCCCGCACGCTCTGCGACATCTTCACGGCCGCGGTTTCCAGCGGCAAGCCCGATCTCCTCATCTCCAAGGTGGACGGCGTCTGGAAGCCGATCTCCGCCGCCGATTTCGGATTCGCCGTGCGCGCACTCTCTCTGGGGCTCAACGGCCTGGGTGTCCAACCCGGGGATCGCGTCGCGATCCTGTCGGAAAATCGCCCCGAATGGGCGATGGCGGACTACGCGATCCTTTGCGCCGGAGCGTGGTCGGTTCCCTTCTATCCCACGCTGCCGGCCGCGCAGATCGCGCCGATGATCAACGACTCCGGCGCCAAGGCGATCTTCGTTTCGACCGCGGAGCAGCTGGCGAAGATCCAGTCGGTCCAATCGCAATGCCACGCCCTGCACCACGTCATCCTCATGGAAGGGACCGCCCCCGCCACTCCCGGCTTTACGACGTTTCATGCCCTCGTGGACCGCGGCCGGCCGACCCTCGAGATGAGCCCGGGCGTCTTCGAGCAGCGCGCCTCGCGAGTCAAGCCGGAAGACGTGGCCACCATCATCTACACCTCCGGCACGACCGGGGAGCCCAAGGGAGCGATGCTGACCCATTCGAATTGCGTCTCCAACGTCGTCGCGGGATGCGAGGTGCTTCCCGTCACCGCGGATGCGGTCGCGTTGTCATTTCTGCCGCTCTCGCACGTGTTCGAGCGAATGCTGGATTACGCCTATCTCTACAAGAAGGCTTCCGTCACGTACGCCGAGTCGATCGACAAGCTCGCGGCAAACTTCCACGAGGTCAATCCCCACTGCTTCGGAGCCGTCCCCCGCGTGTACGAGAAGGTGCACGCGCGGATCATGGCCAAGGCCGACGCGGGCAGCGGGCTAAAGAAGAAGATCTTCGCCTGGGCCGTCTCGGTGGGCCGCGCGCGTGTGCCCTACGTCATCAGCGGCGATGCCCTGCCGCCGGGCCTCGCGCTGAAGGCGAAGGTGGCCGACGCGCTGGTCTTCGGCAAGATCCGCGCAGCGCTCGGCAGTCGGTTTCGGTTCGCCGTTTCGGGAGGAGCGCCCCTGGCGCGCGATCTCGCCGAGTTCTTCGTCGGGGCCGGCGTTCGGATCTACGAAGGGTATGGACTCACGGAGACCTCGCCCGTCATCTGCGTGAACGGACCGGGGCGGTGGCGTTTGGGGACGGTGGGCAAGCCGCTGCGCGGCGTGGAGATCAAGATCGCCGAGGACGGGGAAATCCTGGCGCGGGGGCCCAACATCATGAAGGGCTACTTCAACAAGCCGCAGGCCACCGCGGAAGCCATCGACGCGGAGGGCTGGTTCCACACCGGCGACATCGGCACGCTCGTGGACGGCTTCCTGACGATCACCGACCGCAAGAAGGATCTGATCGTGCTGGCCGGAGGCAAGAAGGCCGCCCCGCAGCCGATCGAGAGCGAGCTCAAGAAGTCGCCCTACATCGGCCTGCCGATCGTCATCGGCGACCGCCAGAAGTTCCTGGCGGCGCTCATCGTCCCCAACTTCGACCGCCTCAAGGAATGGGCGGCCGCCGGCAACCGGACGGTGCAGACGGAGGCGATCGACGCGAACGCGGATGTGCGCCAGCTCTTTCAGCGGGAGATCGACGCGTACAACGCCGACAAGCCCCACCACGAGCAGATCCGGGCCTTCGCCCTGCTCCCGGCGGACCTCACGGTCGAAGACGGCTCCATCACTCCGACCCTCAAGGTCAAGCGGCGGATTCTCGAGAACCGCTACCACTCGCTGATCGAGGGGATGTACGAGGCCGCTGGAAAAACGCATGTCGCGTGACGTCGTCGTGGTCGACGGCGTCCGGACGCCGTACTCCCGCGCCGGCACGGAGCTCAAGGACGTTTCGGCCGCCGACCTGGGGCGCATCGTCGTCACGGAGCTGCTGGCGAGAACGAACTTCGACCCGGCGAGCCTGGACCAGGTCATCTTCGGCAACATCGCCCAACCCCCCGACGCCGTCAACGTGGCGCGCGTGGCGGCCCTCAAGGCGGGCGTGCCCCCGGCGGTCCCGGCCTTCACGGTCAACCGCCTCTGCGGATCGGGGCTCGAATCGATCGTCGAGGCCTACTACCGGATCGCCGCCGGCGATGCCGAAGCGATCGTGGCGGCCGGCGTCGAATCGATGTCCAACATCCCGTTCCTTTACTCGCACGAAAGCCAGGAGGTCTTCACGGAGGTCTTCACGGCCAAGGGCCTGAGCGCGCGCGTTGCCGCGGCGGCGAGGTTTCGCCCGCGGCATTTCAAGCCGGAGATCGGCCTCCAAATGGGTTTAACCGACGCCGTCTGCGGGTTGAACATGGGAGAAACGGCCGAGGTTCTGGCGAAGGAGCATGGAATCTCGCGGCAGGAGCAGGACGCCTTCGCCCTGCAATCCCACCAGCGCGTCGCGATGGCGCGCAAGAAGCTGGCCGAAGAGATCGTTCCCGTACCGATTCCTCCGGCGTTTGACGGGATGGCCGTCCAGGACAACGGCGTCCGCGAGAACCAGTCCATGGAAGCGCTGGCCAAGCTCAAGCCCTATTTCGATCGCAAGTTCGGCACGGTCACCGCCGGAAACTCTTCTCAGATCACCGACGGGGGAGCGGCCACGCTGGTGATGAGCGCGTCCGCGGCGCGATCGCGCGGCTACGCGCCGCTGGGCCGGATTCGCGGGTTCGCCTTCTGCGCGCTGGAGCCCGAGCGCATGGGCCTGGGGCCCGCCGTCGCGACTCCCATGGCCTTGAAGCGCGCCGGCGTGTCCTGGAAGGACATCGGGTTGGTCGAGATCAACGAGGCCTTCGCCGCGCAGGTGCTGGCCTGCGCGCGCGTGTTTCCCTAGGCCGCTTGGCACGCGAAATACGGCACGCAAGGCGTGATCGGCGAGATGGATTGGGAGAAGACCAACGTCAACGGCGGCGCGATCGCGCTGGGCCACCCCGTGGGCTCCTCGGCCAACCGTCTGGTGTTCACGCTGCTCAAGGAGATGCGCCGGCGGAGCACGCCGCTGGGCCTGGCGACCATGTGCATCGGGGGCGGCCAGGGTGGCGCGGTCGTCGTGGAGCTGATGTGACGCGCAGGGGGACGGCGGGGCTCTCCGCGAAGACCGCGGGCGAGCGATGAGCGCCTTCGACCTCAAGGTCGAAGAGGACGGCCTGGCGGTCCTGACGTTCGATCTGGCCGGCGAGAAGGTCAACAAATTCTCCGCCGCCGTCGTCGCGGAGCTCGCGGATGTGCTCGTGCGACTGACACGAGAAGCTCGCATCCGGGCCCTGCTCGTGAGGAGCGGCAAGCCCGATGTCTTCATCGCCGGAGCCGACGTCAAGGAATTCCTGAACGTGAAGACGGAAGACGTCCGCATGATGGTCGAGCGGGTCCAGGCGCTCTTCGAGCAGCTGGCCCATCTGCCGTATCCGACCGTGGCCGCGATCAACGGGGCGTGCCTGGGCGGAGGCACCGAGCTGGCGCTGGCCTGCGACTACCGGCTGATGTCCGACTCCAAGAAGGCGCAGATCGGTCTTCCGGAGGTCCGCCTGGGGATCTTTCCGGCGTGGGGCGGCAGCACGCGCCTGCCGCGCATCATCGGGCTTCCGGCCGCGTTGGATTTGATCCTGACGGGAAAGTCCCTGGACGCCCGGCGCGCCCGCAAGGTGGGTCTCGTCGACGAGGCGGTGCCCGCCGTGATCTTCGACGCGTGGTGTCGCCGCTTCGCCCGATCCAAGCTCGGCACGCCCAAGCCGCCGACGCGGCGCGGACGCGCTCCGATGGCGCGGCGCCTCCTGGAAGCGACCCCGCTGGGGCGCCGGCTGATTCTGGCCAAAGCCCGCAAGGGCGTCCTGTCCCAGACCGGCGGCCACTACCCGGCGCCGCTGGCGGCCCTCGACGCGATCGAGGAGGGCTTCGGCAAGCCCATCGCCGTGGGGCTCGAAGCCGAGGCGCGCCACGTGATCCCGATCTTCGGCGGCGAGGTCCAGAGGAATCTGCTGGCGATCTTCTTCGCGACCGAAGAGATCAAGAAGGAGACCGGATCCGACGACCCTTCGTTGCGCCCGCGCGAGGTCGAGCGCGTCGGAGTGCTGGGCGCCGGCGTCATGGGGGGTGGCATCGCGCAGCTGGCCGCGGACAAGGGCCTGCCCGCGCGGATGAAGGACATCGAGCCCAACGCGCTGGCGCACGGCTACGCGGCCGCGGCGGCGATCTGGAAGGACGCGGTGCGAAAGCGGCGCCTGACTCCCCGCGAGATGGCGCGCAAGATGGACCTGGTGTCCGGGACCCTGGACTACTCCGGCTTCGCGCGGTGCGACGTCACGATCGAGGCCGTCGTGGAGAAGCTGGCGGTCAAGCGCGCGGTGCTCAAGGAGTGGGAAGCGGCCGTGCCTCCGACAGCGATCTTTGCGTCCAACACCTCGACTCTGCCCATCACGGAGATCGCCATCGGCGCCGTGGAGCCGGGGCGCGTGGTGGGGATGCACTTCTTCAATCCCGTGCATCGCATGCCCCTGGTCGAAGTGATCCGCGCGGAGCGGACCTCCGATGAGACCGTCTCTACAATCTTCGCGCTGGCCAAGACGCTGGGCAAGACGCCGGTCGTCGTCAAGGACGCTCCCGGGTTCCTGGTCAATCGCATCCTGGCCCCGTATCTCTCCGAGGCGGTCCGGCTGGTGCTCGACGGGTGCCGCATCGAGGACGTCGACGCGGCCATGACGCGCTTCGGAATGCCGGTGGGTCCGCTCGCGTTGCTCGACGACGTGGGTCTGGACGTGGCGGCCAAGGGCGGCGAAGTGCTGCAGGCGGCATTTCCGGACCGTCTGACGATGGGAGGCGAGGAGGCGCTGGCCGCCTCCGGCCGCCTGGGCCGCAAGAACGGCAAGGGGTTCTACGACTACGCGGGCAGCAAGCGCATCGCGCCCTCGCCGCGCGCCTACGAGATCCTTCGGGTGAAGCCGTCTTCGACCTCTCCGCTTCCGGCCGAAGTCATCCAGTCCCGCCTGCTGCTGCCGATGATCAACGAGGCGGCCTTCTGCCTGGAGGATCACATCGTGCGCGAGCCGGCCAAGCTCGACCTCGCGATGATCTTTGGAACCGGCTTCCCGCCATTCCGCGGCGGGCTCCTGCGCTATGCCGATTCGCTGGGCCTGGGCCGCGTCTTTACGCGCTTGGACGACCTGGCGGAGCGGCTGGGGCCTCGCTTCTCGCCGGCGGAGCGCATCCGGGAGCTCGCCAACGCGCACGCCGGGTTCTACCCGGGCTCGCCACGCCCCTCCGAGGAGCACACCTTATGAGTCAGCACACCGGCGTTGAAGCCCCGGGGGATTCTCGTCTGGTCCCCGTGGTCAAGGCGCTCTTCGCGGGCCACATCCCGGAAGATACGGTCTTCCCTTACCCGACGATCGACCCGTCCCAGTCGGAGACGGTCTCGGCGTTCCTGGATTCGTTTCGCGGCTTCGTCAAGGACCACGTCGACCTGAGGGCGATCGAGCGCGAGCGCAAGATCCCGGCGGAGGTCGTCAGCGGTCTGGCGGCCCTGGGCGCCTTCGGCATGACCATCCCCGAGGAATACGGCGGCTATGGCTTCTCCGCATCCTCCTATTGCCGCGTCACCGAAGAGATCGGGCGGACCGACGCCTCGCTCGGCATCCTCATCGGCGGCCACCAGTCCATCGGGCTGAAGGGGCTGATCCTCTATGGGACCGAGGAGCAGAAGAAGAAATGGCTGCCGCGGCTGGCCGCGGGCGAGATGATCGCCGCCTTCGCCCTGACCGAGCCGGGCGCGGGCTCGGACGCCGCCTCCATCCAGACCACCGCGGCCTACGACGAGAAGACCGACTCGTTCGTCTTGAACGGCTCCAAGCACTGGATCTCCAACGGCGGCTTCGCCGAGTTCTTCACGGTCTTCGCCAAGGACGTGAAGCTCGACGCGGAGG